>JBEIJP010000083.1:0-8991 GCA_040380245.1 Acidobacteriota bacterium
CGCCGGTCGAAATAGGCTCTCCAGACGTGGCCCGGGCAGCCGCCGGCGCAACTGGTCGGCTGCCTCAGGGCCCCGTCATATTTTGGCCTTCAACTCTTGCTCGATTCTTTCCGCATTGATCGTAAACTGTTGACTCACGTCGTACTTCGAGTCAAAGCGAAACCTGGCAGAAAGATCACCATATGATTACAGCAATCACCCTCGAATCATTCAAGAGCTATCGTCAGGCCAGACTTTCGCTCGCGCCACTGACGGTAATGGTCGGCGCCAATGCCTCGGGAAAGAGCAATTTCATCGAGGCCATGCGCCTCATTTCGTGGATTGCCCAGGGGCAGCGTTTATCATCCATCCAATATGCCATTCAGAGTGGAGAGAGGGTTCTGCGAGGAACGATCGACGACCTCGCCTACCAACGCGGTGGCGAGTTCGGCTTTCAGGTGGAGACAAGCGAGCGTCAATGGAATCGGTTGTCGATGAGGCTGGCCCGACGAGCGGACGGTCTTCACATTACTTCAGAGTCGCTGAGTCATGAGGGAGCAACGGTCCCACTTTATACTCTTGACCAGCCTTCGAGCGCTCAGGGAACCGATGTTGGGGTGGCCTACAACAATTTTGTGAGAGGAGCGAGCCTGCCCCACGTCAGTTGCACCGATCAGTTAGCCATCTTTACCCAGCTGACGAGCCCAGCCAGTTTTGAGGCGTCGGACAATCAGTCACGGGAGCGAATTCCGACTGTTGCCAGAGATCTGGAGAAATGGTTGTCGGCAATGTTGTTTCTCGATCCAGTGCCGGCCCGAATGAGAGATTATTCATTCCCTACGGATGCGGCGCTTCAAGGTGACGGGAGTAACGTCTCAGCCGTTCTTTACCATCTCTGGGGGCGCGATGACGTAGACGCTGCGTCACTGGCCAGCCATCGTCACTGGATACTTGGCTTCATTCAGAGTCTTCCCGAACAGAAGATCGAAGGCCTCTCCTTTCTTGAAGAGCCGCGTGGTGGAGTGATGGTCAAGCTCAGGGAGACCTTTGGAGGAGAGGCCCGCGATTATGACGCGTCATTATTGTCGGATGGCACGCTGCGGGTGCTGGCGATTGCTGCCGCGATGCTCTCTGCGCCGGAAGGAAGTTTGGTGGTGATCGAGGAGATCGACAACGGTGTTCATCCGAGTCGTGCCCATCATCTGTTGCATCAGATCAGACAGATTGCCGAAGAGAGATCCCTGCGAGTTCTGTTATCAACCCACAACCCGGCGCTTCTCGATGCGCTGCCGGATTCGGCTGTCCCGGATGTTCTCTTCTGCTATCGTGACCTTGAGAACGGGTCGAGCCGCCTCGCGCGACTTGCCGATCTTCCTGAATATCCAGAACTGATGGCGCAGGGAACGCTCGGACATCTGATGACGTCGGGATTGCTGGAAAAATTTGTCAAATATCACCCGACGGGGGTAGTGCGCAAACAACAGGCGATGGAGTGGTTGGATAGAATGCTGGTTGGAGTTGGCGATGAGTGAAATCGTACTGATCGACACCTCGGTCTACCTCAATGTGCTCGATGTGCCTGGATTTAATCAGGAACGAGAGAAGATTTTTGCGGAGTTTCGCCAACGAATTGAGCGGGAAGCTATCTTTCTGCTTCCACTAGCCACGATCTGGGAGACTGGCAATCACATTTCAAGGTTGCCCAATGGCAATTTGCGTCGAAAGTATGCGCAGATTTTTGTCGACCAGATTGGTTATGCCATAGAAGGTAAGTCCCCCTATCGTCCAACCTATTTTCCCGACCAGCAGACTTTCCGGAAATGGATGGTTGATTATCCAGGCTATGCCCAGCGCAACAAGACCATGCGCAAGACGACTGAAGGGGGCAGTCTGAGTGACTTGTCAATCATCTGGGAATGGAAGCAACTCTGTCAGCGCCATCCGATGAGTCGCGTGATTATCTGGTCACTGGACATCGACCTCCGACATTACGATTCGGGCATGTAGCAATTTTTATTTGACCGACGAAATCAGGACGATCCCATCCATGTTGGCAACCACTCACGGAGAGGAAGATCAGAAAGTGGACTGGGCCAATCAGCAGCCAACGCGTGATTGCACCACAGAGCGAGGATGGAAGGTCAGGGATGAGTCCCGACTCCGGTGACCGCTCCACGCGCATGCGCCACGTGAACCTTGCCTCCGGTTGACGACGCACCTGGACTCAGCCGAGGGAGGAGATGGGAACCGATGGATCGGGCGGGATCCGCTGTTCCTGTTTGAAGAGAAGAACGAGGAAGGGCGGAGCGATGAGCGTCGTCGCCACCGCCATGATCAGGACGACGCCAAAAGCCTCGTTGCCGATCGCGCCGAGGCCAAGGCCGATCTGAGCGACGACAATGCCGACCTCGCCGCGCGGGACCATGCCCACTCCGACCTGCATCGCCTTGCGGCGTCCGAGGGTCCACGCGCCAAGCCCGCAGCCAAGAATCTTCGAGACGACAGCGAGAAGGGTCACCAGCGCCGCGAAGATCAACGTGCCCCGATTGAGGATCGCCGTCAGCTGGAGCTGCATGCCGATGTTGGCAAGGAAGAAGGGGAGGAGAAACTCTGTCACCGCTTCCGCCTGGTGGCTCATATCGGTGCCTTCGGCCGACTCCGACATCGCCATGCCGGCGAGGAAGGCGCCGATGATCGCGGCGACGCCGATATACTGGGCGACCAGGGCGAGGCCGAGACAGAGGGCGAAGCCAAAGACGACATAGGACTGGTTGACGCGCAACCGTTCGACGCGCGGGCGGATGCGATTGATGGCCCGCGTACCGAGGAGGATGATGACGACCGTGAAGCCGATCGCCAGCCCCGCCGTCGCGGCAATTTGCGTGTAGTCGACATTGCCCTTGGCGAAGCTGCTGACGACGGCGAGGATGAGCAGTCCGAGGATGTCGTCGATGACGGCTGCCCCAAGGATGATGCGGCTGACATCGAGGTGGAGCAGTCCCATCTGCCCGAGGACCCGCGCAGTGATTCCGACCGAGGTCGCGACCATCGCCGCGCCAATGAAGATCGACTCGATGCGCGGTTGTCCCCAGAGGTCCGCCATCAAAAACCCGAGAAGAAAGGGGACGATGACGCCGAGGACCGCGACAATGACCGCGCGGCCTCCGACCCGGAAGATGTCCCCCGGCTTCGTCTCCAATCCGACAAGGAAGAGGAGGAAGATGACGCCGATCTCGGCGAGGGCGTTGGTCAGCTCACCCGGCTGCACCAGCTGGAGGACGCTCGGCCCAATGATGACTCCTGCGAGAATCTCGCCCGCGACCGCCGGCTGCTTCAACCGCTCGAAGATCTCCGCCGCCACCTTGGCCGCGACAAACATCAGAAAGAGGGTCACGAGCAGGTCTTCCGCCCCCGCCCCGCTGATCGCCAGTCCAACTACCGGATTTGTCATCGAAGATTACTCCAAACATCGACGCCCCCACTCCCCGGATGCGCCAGGCCTTCCTTCCCTCCCCTCCCCTCCCCTGCGTCCCGCTCATGGATCCGGTTAGGACGGCGGGTACGAAAGGGAGGGAGAGCACAATCAAGAAGTAAACCTACCATGGCTCGGAGAGCGAAAAAAATGATCCAGCGGGTTTGACAAATGGGGGGGAAGGGCAAACAGTATGGTTTTTCCCTTGCGCGCCAGCGGACCGATCGGGGTCCAGAGGGGAAGGTCCAATCCATCATCACAGCATCAGCAGACCGGAGGAGGCAGCTAATGAAAGACTACATCCTGGCCTTGGATCAGGGGACGACGTCCTCGCGTGCGATCCTCTTCAATCGAGAGGGGGGGATTGTCGGGATGTCCCAGCAGGAGTTCCCGCAGATCTACCCGCAGGCGGGCTGGGTCGAGCACGACCCGGTAGCGATCTGGCAATCGCAGCGCGATTGTGTGCTGCGGTTGCTCGACCAGACGGGGATTGGAGCGGAGAAGGTGGCCGCGCTGGGGATCACCAACCAGCGCGAAACGACGCTGCTCTGGGAGCGGGAGACGGGCGCGGCGCTCCACAACGCGATCGTCTGGCAGTGCCGACGGACGGCTGCGCTCTGCGACGAACTGAAGAAGGAGAAGTTCGACCGGGTGATTCGGCGCAAGACGGGTCTGGTGACAGACGCCTACTTCTCCGGAACGAAGCTGGCGTGGCTGCTCGACCACGTCAAGGGCTCGCGCAAGCGGGCGCGCGCTGGCGAGCTGGCCTTCGGGACGGTCGATTCCTGGCTGATCCACCACTTGACGGGAGGAAAAGCGCACGTCACCGACGCCTCGAACGCGTCGCGGACCCTGCTCTACGACATTCGCAAGGAGCGCTGGGACAACCAGATCCTCGAGCGGCTGGAGATTCCAGCGGAGCTGCTGCCGACGGTCACCGCCTCGTCGGAGGTGGTGGGAGAGACGGAGGCGGACCTCTTCGGAGCGCCGATTCCGATTGCCGGCAACGCGGGCGATCAGCAGGCGGCGCTCTTCGGGCAGGCCTGTTTCAAGCCGGGGATGTTGAAGAATACCTACGGGACGGGCTGCTTCCTGCTGCTCAATACCGGGGAGCACGCCCGCGCCTCGAAGTCGGGCCTGTTGACGACGATCGCCTGGCGCGTCGGGGGGAAGACGGAGTACGCGCTCGAAGGGAGCGTCTTCATCGCGGGAGCGGCGATCCAGTGGCTGCGGGATGGGCTGCAGCTGATCGCCAGTGCCCCGGAGACGGAGGCGATCGCGACCTCGGTCCCGGATCATCAGGGCGTCTACTTCGTGCCGGCTTTTGTTGGATTGGGAGCCCCGTATTGGGATCAGGAGGCGCGGGGCGCCATCAGCGGACTGACGCGCGGCGTGACGCGGGCGCACATTGTTCGCGCGGCGCTGGAAGCAATGGCCTACCAGACGCGCGATGTCGTCGAATCGATGGAGAAGGACGCCGACCTCAAGGTCAAGGAGCTGCGGGTCGACGGCGGCGCGGCGCGCAACAACTTCCTCTGCCAGTTCCAGGCCGACATCCTCGGCGTTCCCGTCGTCCGCCCGGTGATCACCGAGACGACCGCCCTCGGTGCGGCCTACCTTGCCGGACTCGCCGTCGGATTCTGGAAGAGCCCGAAGGAGATCTCCCACCAGTGGCAGGTCGAGCAACGCTTCGAGCCGACAATGAAACGAAGCCAGCGCGACCGGCTCTACGAGGGCTGGAAGGACGCCGTGGCGCGCGTATGGCGATCCCGCTAGGACAACCCGAGGGAGGAGATCGCCGATGCTGACCGCACTCCGTCGGCTCTGCTGGATGGGTCTGATCCTCGTGCCCGGGCTCGTGTGGCGGGAAGCGACGGGCGAACAGACTTCCCCGTCCCGCAAGGCTCCGGTCCAGCTGATCGAGGTCACGCGGGAGGCTGGGATCACCTTCCTCCACCAGTCGGCCACCGAGAAGAAGTATATCGTCGAGAGCATGGGCGGAGGAGTGGCGATCTTCGACTTCGATCGGGATGGATGGCTCGACCTCTACCTGCTCAACTCCTCGACGGTCGAGGGAGCCCTGGCGGGAAAGGCGCGTCCGAAGGCGGCGCTCTACCGCAATCTCGGGAATGGAACCTTCCGCGAGATGGCGAGCGCCGCCGGCCTCGCCGACCCGGGATGGTCGATGGGAGTCGCCGTCGCCGATTACGACAACGACGGCTGGGACGACCTCTACGTGACCTGCTTTGGCCCGAACCGCCTCTACCGCAACCGGGGAGATGGGACCTTCGAGGAGGTCACGAAACGGGCGGGGGTCGGCGACGACCGGTTCTCGACCGGCGCCGCCTGGGGCGACTATGACCGGGACGGAGACCTCGACCTGGCGGTCGCCAACTACGTCGGCTTCTCGCTGGCTGACCTGCCCCAATTTGGGAAGGGGCCCCTCTGCCAATACAAGAACCTTTCCGTGCAGTGTGGCCCGCGGGGACTACCCGGTGCGGGAGACAGCCTCTACCGCAACAACGGGGATGGGACCTTCACCAATGTCTCGGTCCAGGCGGGGGTCGATGACGCCGCGGGCTACTATGGACTGGGCGTCATCTGGAGCGACCTCGACGAGGATGGGTGGCCGGACCTCTTCATCGCCAACGATGCCACGCCCAACTACTTCTACCGCAACCACCGGGACGGGACCTTTCGAGAGGAGGGGCTGGTCTCGGGGCTGGCCGTCGACGAAAACGGGCAAGAGCAGGGCTGCATGGGAGTGGCGCTCGGCGATTACGATCGAGATGGCCGGATCGATCTCTTCGTCACCAACTTCGCCGAGCAGTACAACACCCTCTACCGCAACCTCGGAGACGGCGTCTTCACGGATCACTCGCGGGCGAGTCAGGTCTCGGCGGGGAGCGTCCCGCTGGTCGGATGGGGGGCAAATTTCTTCGACGCGGACCACGATGGCTGGCTCGACCTGCTGGTGGTCAATGGGCACGTCTATCCCCAGGTCGAGGGGGCGTTTCCAGGTGGGGCCTACCGGCAACCCAAGCTCTTCTATCGCAACCGGGGGGACGGCACCTTCGTCGAAGAGAGCGCCTCGCGGAGCCCAGCCCTGCTCCAGCGACGAGCCTCGCGCGGCGCGGCCTGGGGCGATTACGACAACGACGGCGACCTCGACATTCTCGTCAACGAGCTGGATGGAGCGCCGATGCTCCTGCGCAACGAGGGGGGGCACCGCGCAGGGAGCTGGCTCAACCTCAAGCTGACGGGGACACGCTCCAACCGCAACGCGATCGGGGCCAGGGTCATACTCCGAGTGGGATCGCGACGGTATGTCGACGAGGTCCGAGCCGGCGGGAGCTACCTCTCCCACTCGGATGGGCGGCTCCACTTCGGACTGGGCGCGGCGACCCACGTCGACGAGATCCGGATCGAGTGGCCGAGCGGAGTGGTCGAGACGCTCTCCCGCCAGGCCGTCAACCAGTTCCTCACCTTGCGGGAGCCCACGGGAGAGAAGGGCAGGTAAGCGGGATGCGACGCAGGCTCACGGGGCGGGGGCGCGGGGAGTCGCCTGACGGTCGGCTTCGAGCTGCGCGGCCTTGAGTCGCTGCACGGCGGCGAACTCGCGCGCCGCCTCCGCCCGCCGCCCGAGCTGCTGATAGAGCCGCCCGAGGGCGTAGCGAAGTTCGGGATCGTTCGACCGGCGCGCCACCGCGCGCTCGAGGGGTACGAGTGCCTCCCCTGTCCGCCCCAGGCGCTGCAGGATCCGGCCCTTGAGCCCCTCGACCTCCGCCGCTTCCGGATCGAGCCGGAGAGCCTGCTCCAACCGCGCGAGCGCCTCCGCCTCTCGCCCCTCCCGTTGACAGGCGTCCGCCAGGTGATAGAGCGTCGCCAGATTCGCGGGCTCCCGTTCGGCCGCCTGTGTCAAAGGTGGAATTGCGTCGCGGGGCCGTCCCAGTTGCAGGTAGGTCAGGCCGAGGGTGAAGGAGAGTCGCGGCAGCTCTGGATCGCCCTGCGCGGCGAGCCGTAGCTCCTCAAGCGCCTGTTCATACTGCCGATCGCGATAGAAGGCCTGCCCCTGCAGGTAGTGAAGCGCGGCCTTGCCCCCAGGAAAGCTGGCCAGCCGCTCGAGGACGGCGCGAAACCCGGCTCGCCCCAGGCGCAGGTGGGCGAGGCCCAATCCGTAGAGCACCGCCGCGTCCGGAGAGGCCTGGCTGACGGTCGGGGCGATCTGCTCGATCGCCGCCTCGTCCTGCCCGAGGGCGACCAGCGCGAGGCCATACAGCTGGCGAATCGGGACGGCGTCCGGGCGGAGTCGAACCGCCTCGGCCAGGACCTCCGCCGCCCGTTGCGGGTGGCCGTGGCGGTAGTGGAGCAGGCCGAGGTTGTAGCGGATCGGGGCCATCTGCGGGGCCAGGTCAATCGCCGCCTGGTAGGCCGCGACCGCCTCCTCGTAACGGCCGAGCCGGCCGAGGACGACGCCCAGGTTGGCACGCGCTTCGAGCCAGTCCGGGCGGCGCGTCAGGATCGATCGATACTCGCCCGCCGCCTCGGCGAACTGCCCCGCCTGCTGGAGCGAGACCGCCCGGGCAAACTGGGCCTTCTCCGCCTCTCCCTGCGGCAACGGCAGCCAGCACCAGACCCACAGCAGGAATATCCCGACTCCCATCCCTTCTCTCCTCTCCTCTCGTCTTCTCGACGGTTCCCTTCTCTCCGGAGGATTATCGTGGAGGTTTGCCCGACGCGCGGCGTTGCCAGTCGGCCTCGAGGGCGCGCAGGCGCTCCCCGTCGACGGGCGCGGGCACCGCCTCGAAATAGCGGCGGAGGGCGGCGAGGGCGCCGGCGAAGTCCCCTCCGTGCGCCTTGACCTGGGCCAGGTAGACGTGGGCGCGCAGTGCCCCGCGCGAGTCCAGCCGCAGCGCCTCTTCGAGACATTGACGGGCCAAGTCTACGCGCGCCAGGGAGAGATTGCCATACCCCAGGAGGAGGAGCGTCTGGGCGTCCTCCGGAGCGAGCGCATAGGCCCGCTCCAGGCTGCCGACCGCCTCCTCGAAGCGGCCTCCCTGCAGCAGGCAGAGCCCCAGGCCGCGGTGGGCGGCGGCGACCCGGGGATCGAGGCGCAGCGCCTCGGCAAAGTCGCGTGCCGCGTCTCCCAGCCGTTGCTGCTCGATCCCGACCTGGCCGCGCCCGATCCAGGCGTCGGCAAAGGCCGGGCTCAGCTCGATCGCGCGATCCAGCTGCCGCCGCGCCTTCTCCCACTCGCGGGCTTCGAGATGTCGGCGCGCCTGCTCCCAGACCTTTCGGGCAGCGGCTGGAACCTCTAGCGCGCCCTTCATCTCGCGGACATCGATCGTCCCGGGCGGGGTCGCCGGACGGGTCCCCTCCCGGGGAAGCTGGAAATAGAGATCGATCTGCAAGCGATTGGCGTAGGACCGGGTCGAGTCCGACTCGGCGGGCTCGGTGACCAGTTCCGGCTGATTCGGATGGGTCGCCATCATCCGGTAGCGGCCCGCCACCACTCCGCGAAGCTCATAGCTCCCTTGATC
>JBEIJP010000084.1:0-8834 GCA_040380245.1 Acidobacteriota bacterium
AATCGGGATCAGGCGGAGGGTACCGTCTCCCGCTCCCTGCGGAGTCAGAGCGGTCCATCCCTGAAAAGTCCGGAAGACGCTGCAGACCGCCGGGGAAGGAATCTCGCGGGTGCTGGTGCGCCCTTCCGCGCGGAATGGATCGTAGGCCTCGACGTCCCCGAAGAAGACCTCGTGGTAGACCGAGCGAAAATGGGGATCGCACCATCGCTCGATCGACCCTCCATCGCAGTGAGGGGAGAGGCCGAAGGTCGTGTCGCCCGGCTGACGACGTCGAAGCCGATCGGCGTAGGTGCAGTCCCGCCCGGGATCGAACTCCTCTGTCCCGTCGTGGCGACGCGTCTCCCAAAGACCGTGAAGCAGCGATCGCAGGCGGGTCATCGCCGGATCCTGACGCGCCTCGATCTGCGGCTTCGACCAGTAGAGGCCGTAGATCTGGGGGCGCCCGGCCGCCAGTCCGCTGAAGTAGCGATCGAGGCCGGCACGGCTGGCAGTCTTCTCGAGGTAGTGATTGGTCGTGATGTAGTCGCCAATGGCGCGATTCCACTCGGCTGCCCGCTGGCGATCGAAGACGCCCCGGACGATCAGGCAGCCCCGGCGGCGAACCTGCTCCCGCAAAGGGCGCTGAATCCCCTCGCGTTGCAGCGAGCGCCACTCGACCTCCGGGATCGCCTGCTGCCCGATGGCTCGGATCGTGGCCACTTCGTCGGCGAGCCACTGATCCAGCCGCCGCATCCGGCCTGGAAGATCCGGAATGGCCCCCCCCAACAACCTCTTGGTCTCTTGAATCGCCCGCACCGGGTCCTGCATCCACGCTGGAGTCTCTGACATCTCTGGCCTGGCTCCTCTCACTCCGTCCAATTGGGCTGGATGGAAGGCGACGATCGACTTCTCCCTGTCCAACCGTGACACTTCGGGAGGAGATCGTGGCACGGAGCCGCGAGAAAATCCAGACCGGGCCTCCCCCTCTCTCAGTCTGGAAGCCAGGTAAAGAGTGCTTTGAAAAGAAGCAGGATCAGTTCGAGAAGCTTGCGGAGGGCAGGTCGCCCCATCTGCAACAGAATAGGTCGCTTGACGAGGACCACCGCACCAATCGAGAGCAGCAAAAGACAGCAGCATACCCCCCAATTGGAGGAAGGTTTTTTGGGATCCTCGTACTTAGTAGTAGTAGTAAGCGTCGCCATAGCGAGAGCCCTCGGGGGGTCTGCCTGGGCGGCGGACAAATGATCCCTTCCGGATCGGCAGTCGCTTCCCGGTCTGGCCCCCGTGGCGAATGGCAGAATCGCCGAGGCTCATGCTGTCCCCCCATCAGGCTGGGACTTGCGGGAAGTGGCTGCTGCCCGCCATCGAATTTTTTGGATCTGGCTACGAGAAAGCTGCTAGGACGTGAGGAATATGACGCGAAAATCCTGAAAACGCAAGAAGATCCTGCTCCCTCCCGCTGGGGTCAGCGAGAACTGTCAGGCGAGGAGGTCGGTCAGAACCCGTCCTTCGTCCGTCGGTCCGATGAGGCGCTGCTGCAACCCCTGGTAAGGATAGGCAAAGCGATGGGGGTCGAGGCCGAGCAGGTGGAGCAGGGTCGCCTGGAGATCGCGGACGCTGACCGGGTGTTCGATGGGATGATAGCCGAAGGAGTCGGTCTGACCGTAGGCGAGACCGGCCTTGATGCCGCCGCCAGCCATCCACATCGTGAAGGCGTTGGTGTGATGATCGCGCCCGACAAAGCCCTTGCGGAGTTCCGTGCGGACATTGTTCTGCATCATCGGGGTTCGGCCAAACTCGCCTCCCCAGACGACGAGCGTCTCGTCGAGCAGTCCGCGTTGTTCGAGGTCGACGAGGAGAGCGGCCATGGCGCGATCGACCTGACGGCATTTGATCGGGAGGGTCTCGTCGATCGACTCGCCGGGTGAGGACCCATGGTGATCCCAGCCCCAATCGTAGAGCTGGACAAAGCGGACCCCGCGCTCGACGAGGCGGCGGGCCAGGAGACAGTTGTTGGCAAAGGTCGGATCATCTCCCCGATAGAGCAGCCGGGGGTCCTCGGCGCTCTCCGCCGCGGAGACCTGACCCGGCCGTGCGCCGTAGAGATCGAGGATGTGGGCCGGTTCCTGGGTCAGATCCATGGCCTCGGGGACGGCCATCTGCATCCGGTAGGCCAGCTCGTACTGGGCAATGCGGGTCATGGTCTCGGCGTCTCCCGTCGCGCGATACTCCGCCTGGTTCATCTCATTGAGCGTGTCGAGAGTGCGACGACGGACGGTGCGGTCTACGCCGGGCGGATTGCCGAGATAGAGTACCGGATCGCCTTCGGTGCGTGCTTGCACTCCCTGGTAGACGCTCGGCAGAAAACCGGATCCCCAGAGGGACTTGCCGCCATCGGGCGTCTTGCCGCCGGAGAGCAGGACAACGAATCCCGGCAGATTGTCGTTGAGGCTGCCGACGCCATAGGTGACCCACGAACCGAAGGAAGGATTACCCAGACGCGGCGACCCTGTCTGGACAAAGAGCTGCGCCGGGGCGTGGTTGAATTGATCTGTGTGGACGGTCCGCAGAATCGAGACCTTGTCGACGACCTTGGCGAAGTGGGGGAGGAGCTCGCTGATCCACTGCCCACTCTGCCCGTGACGCGCGAAGGCGAACTGCGCGGCGAGAAGCTTGGGCACCCCTTTGATGAAGGCGAAGCGCTTCCCTTCCAGAAAGGACGGCGGCGCGTCCTGCAGGTGGAGCCGCCGCAATTCCGGTTTGTGATCGAAGAGCTCCAGTTGGGAGGGAGATCCCGCCATATGGAGATAGATGACGCGTTTGGCCCGGGGCTTGATCAGATACGGCTTGTCCGGCGGGGGCGCCTGCGCGATCCCGTCCCGAACGAGCAGATGCTGCAGCGCCATGGCGCCCAGGCCAAGGCCTGCTCCCTGGAAGAAATGGCGTCGGGTCAAGGTCTGGTGTCGGGCGAATCGGTCAGTCATGGCTTCTTCCTTCCGGCATACCACAAGAGATTGCGACAAGGCTCAGCCACGGCTGAGCAGCTCATCGAGGTTGAGAATAGCATTGGCCACGACCACGGCGGCGGCCATCTCGGCTGGCGTGACGCCCGACGGCGGTACGACACGGGCCGCGCGCAAGAGGTCGGCCGCCTGCTCGGGCCGCGTCGCCAGGGAGGACTCCAGCTCGGCAGTCAGCGCGAGGAGGGGAGCGATCTCCCCGGCGCGCAGCGGACGGATCAGGGCGAGCCGCAGGCCGTGGGCAAGACGTTGCTCCCGTGAAGCCGGCGCCTCCCGCATCATCCGGGACGCCAACACGCCCGAGGCCTCCCAAAAGAAAGGGTCATTGAGCGTCACCAGCGCCTGGAGCGGCGTGTTGGTCCGAATGCGCCGGATCTGGCAGACCTCGCCGCTGCCCCCATCGAAGGTCGTCATCGAGGGATAGGGGGTGGTGCGTTTGAGGTAGGTGTAGAGTCCCCGCCGGTAGCGATCCTCGCCCTCGGCATCGACCCACTTCCGGCCATTGTAGGTGGAGCGCCAGAGGCCGGCCGGTTGCGGCGGCATGACGGGCGGCCCCCCAACGCGCGTCGAGAGGAGGCCGGCGACGGCCAGGGCCTGGTCGCGCAGCACCTCAGCGCTGAGGCGGTAGCGCGAGCCTCTCGCCAGCAGGCGATTGGCCGGATCGGTCTCGCGCAAGGCGTCGGGCGCGGTCGAGGCTTGCCGGTAGGTCTCGCTGGTGACGATCGTGCGGAGCAGCTGCTTGAGCGACCAGCCTCGATCGCGATACTCCGCCGCCAGCCAGTCGAGCAGCTCCGGGTGGCTGGGCGGCGTTCCCTGCGTGCCAAAGTCCTCTTCAGTCTCGACCAGCCCGACTCCGAAGAGACGGGCCCAGACGCGATTGGCCCAGACGCGCGGCGTCAGGGGGTTGGCCGAGTCGACCAGCCAACGGGCCAGTCCGCGGCGATCCACCATCGCCTCCCCGGGCAAGGCGTGAAAAGCGCTCAGCACGCCAGGGGAGACCCGCTCCCCGTGTTCGAGGAAGTTCCCCCGCAGGTGAAGATGGGTCTCCCGTCGCTTCCCGTCCGGCAACTCACGCATCACCGGCAAGCGGACGATCGTCTCCTCCAGCTGCTTGCGCTCTTCCTCGAGTTTGGCCAGTTGATCATAGACCTGACGCCAGGGCGACGGCGCGTCGGGAATCGCGAGACGGGCCGGATTTCCCGACGCGACAGAGAGGCGAAAACGGCGGAGAGTCGTCGAGTCTCCCTTTTGATGGGAGAGGATCAGTTCAAGACGTCCCGCTTCCCGGACGACCAACGGGCGCGCCAATTCGAGCAGCAGGGCGTGCGGCTCCCTTCCCCGCCCCTCGACGGACCAGCCCGTTCGCTCGTCCCCATCGATCGCGGCAGCCGGGGAACTGGCCTGATCGGCATAGCCGGCCCGGGCGGCCTTGATCGGCAGGACGTCCTGCCCCCAACGGACGGTCAGCTCGGAGAGAAGAAAGTGAGATTTCCCGATGCCCCGCCCTACTGCCAGCTGCTCATCGGCCAGCCGTTCCGGGAGGGCATCGAGTCGCAGGGCGGTGTAGTGCCCCGGTGGAAGATGGTAGGTCACCGTGTAGGTCTCTTCGGGGGGAGTCTTGCCGAGGGCCGTAACGATCCCATCGGCGTGGACGGCGAGCGTGCTGCCATCCCGGGCGGCCACCGTTCGCGGTGAGAGCGTCTGCCAGGGGGCATCGAGTGAGAGGAGCGATTCGAGCGGTGGCAGCTTCGCCTGGAGCCCGGCGATGCGGCTCTTGAGCTGTTGAAGGGCAGCCCGTTGATCCTCCGTCGCCAGATCGAGCGTCGGCGCCTCGTCGGCACGATCGGCGTCTTCCGTCTGATTGAAGATGGCGAAGAGCTGGTAGTACTCCCGATGAGAGATCGGGTCGTACTTGTGGGTGTGGCACTTGGCACAGCCGACGGTCAGCCCCATCCAGACCTGCAGGGTCGTATCGACGCGATCCTTGACCGCCGCGACCCGAAACTCCTCGTTGTCGGTTCCGCCTTCGTCGTTGGTCAACGTATTGCGATGGAAGGCGGTGGCAATCCGCAGACGTTGATCGGAGTCGGGGAGGAGATCGCCGGCGAGCAGTTCTTCCGTCAGGCGATCGAGGGGCAGGTCAGCGTTGAGGGCGTCGACCATCCAATCCCGCCAGGGCCAGATCGTTCGCCCGAGGTCCTTCTCATAGCCCTTGGTATCGGCATAGCGCGCCAGATCGAGCCAGACCCGCGCCCAATGTTCGCCGAATTGCGGACGGGCGAGCAGGTCGTCGACCAGTCGGCGCCACGCCTCTGGACTGGGATCGGCGGCAAAGCGGTCGGCGACCTCCGGCGTCGGCGGCAAGCCGATGAGATCGAGCCAGAGTCGCCGCACCTGCTGGTGCGCCGGGGCGAGTGGCTGGCGCCGCAGGCCGCGGGCCGCCAGCGTCTGGTCGACCAGCTGGTCGATCGGATGGCGCGTCTCGGCCGTCAGAACCGGCCGGCGGACCGGCTCGAAGGACCAATGGCGTCCCCATTTGGCGCCCTCGGCAATCCAACGGCGCAGGACGGCTACCTCTTCGACGGACACCCGGCGCGGAATGGTCGACGGAGGCATGGCCAGATCGGGATTGGAGTGCTCGATCCGCCGGAGGATCAGGCTCTGATCCGGATCGCCGGGAACGATCGCGGCGCCCTGGCGACGCTTCGCCTTGGCCGTCTCTTCGAGATCGAGCCGCAGGCCCGCCTGACGCCGCCCCTCGTCCGGGCCGTGGCAAACATAGCAGTGGGTCGAGAGAATCGGCAGCACGTCCCGTCCGAACTGGACCGGGCTGGGAGCCGACTCGACCGGGGAGAGCCAGGCCGCCTCCCGTCCCACCAGCCCCAAGCTCAGCAAGACCATCAGGAGAGCGACGATCGCTACGACCCGGCCGATCCGCCGCCTTCTCCAAGCCACTTGCCGCGACCGTTCTGTCTTCAATGGGCGCCTCCATTTCTCGTCGTCGAACCTGATGGGGACGGGCGATCCTCCCGTCCGGCCAGAATCGTTTGCAGCCCCGTTCGCAGGGCCTCTTCGCCCTCCTCCTCGGAGAGAACCGTCGCGGGAATCCCCCGCGCGATGAGCACCTCGCGCCAGGCCGCGGCCAGCACGCTCCCCCCCGTCAGGAGAACCGGCTGACCGCTCGACAAAAGCCCCTGCCGGGCAAGGGATTCGACCTCCGCGCCGAGGACCGATCCAACCAGGAAGGCCAGCCGCTCCTCCGGCAAGCTCTCCGGCAGGCGTTGCTCGAGAAGTCGAACGCAGAAGAGCGCCCGCGCCAGGCCCGCGCCTGACGCCTCGCGTATCCCGGCGGCGACCCAGTCCAGATCGAGACGCGTCGGCCGCTCGGCCGGAACCGACCCTGCCAAAATGGTCTGAGTCTGGACCGCGTGGATCAACTCTCCCGCCAGAGAGGTGTGGCTCCCGGCAATCCGATCCTCCCAATCGATCCGGATGAGCTTCCAATGCGAGCCGAGGTTGAGGAGAGTCCCGCCGGTTGCAAGCTTTCCCGCGGCCAACAGGCCGAGGCAGAGCGTCTCCTCCCCCCGCATGACATCGGTCGTGCCGATCTCCTCCCGAGCACAGTGGAGTGGACCGGAGCGGACGCCCGGCACGAAGAGAAAAGGCAGCGGAGTGATCTCGGGAAACGCTCTCCAGACCGCTCCGGCCGCCAGGTCCACGAGCCCGGCTGGCGCCGGCAGGTGCGGAACCTCACACAGACCGAGCGGAGAGGTGATCATCCCGGCGGCGAGCACCGCCGTCGGCGGCTCCTCCCATCCCTGTTCCGCCGCCGCGGCCCGCACCGCGTCAATTGCCTCGCGCAGGGCTATTCGCAGCGGCTCGCTCGACCTCTCCTGGGCCGTCTGCCGCACCCCGATCGGGACGCGCCGGGTCGCGCGGACTGCACCTCCCCCGACCAGCCAGACGCGGGTATTGGTCGTCCCCTGGTCGACACAGATCCAGGTCGCCGGATCCTCCTGGGAGGGTGGTGTCAGCGTTGGTTCCACGATTCCCCCTCTGGTCGAACACCTCCCTGCCCGCCCTGCCGCACCGCCGCGACATAGGCCTCGGCCCGTCCGCGCAGCGCCGTCCATCCCTCATCCCGGACTTTCGCGCGCCCGAAGAGTTCGCCCCCGACCCCGACTGCCCAGGCTCCCGCGGCCAGATAGGTCCGCGCCATCTCCGGCGTCACCCCGCCCGTCGGCACGAAGCGCACGCCCGGCAACGGGCCCGCCATCGCCCGCAGAAAGTCGACGCCGAGGGACTGTGCCGGAAAGAGCTTGATCGCCTGGGCTCCCGCGTCGAGCGCTTCGACGATCTCCGAGGGGGTAAAGCACCCCGGAAGCGAGAAGAGCCCACGCCGCCGCGTCGCCTCGATCACCGCCCGGTCCCGATTCGGCGAGACGATGAACTGCCCTCCAGCCGACGCCACCGCCTCGACCTGGGCGGGTTGCAGCACCGTTCCCGCTCCAATCGCCAGGCGGTCTCCAAACCGGTTCACCAGTCGCCCGATCGTCGGCAAGGCCCCCGGCGAGTTGAGCGTCACCTCGACCGCCGTCACGCCGGCGGCCGCGAGAACGGCGACCATCTCCTCCTCGGCGCCTCCCCACTCCCCACGCAGAATCGCGACGATCCGGCCCGCCTCTATCCGATCCTCGACAAGCGTGCGCTCTCCCATTCGCTCCCTGGTTCCTTCCGATGATCCTATGTCGATCGAGTTTTTGATGGAGGATCTCATCGAACGATGAGCCCACCCGCAGTTGCGCAGGATACCATCCCCGCCCCAAAAAGAAGAGGGGCAAGGCCCACGGCTCCAGTCTCCCGGAGTGGCGCCTCGCCCCTCGGCCCCTCCCCGGGCTCATCCGCCAAGGGAGGGGCGTGAGATCTGCCCGATCCTAGAAGAGCAGTTTGATGGCAAACTGGATCTCCCGCGCCGGGAAGGTCCCGCGAATCGTTCCATAGGAACCACCCGCAATCGCCTGGCCCTGGGAGTCTCGACGAATGTCATTGGCATTGGTATTGGGCACCAGGAAGTTGGTCCGGTTGAAGAGATTGAAGGCCTCCATCCGGAACTCCAGCCGCGTCGTCTCGTTGATCAACGGAAACGACTTGTGCAGCCCCAGATCCGTCTGCCGGAAGTTGGGTCCGCGCAGCGTGTTGCGCCCGGCAGTCCCAATCGGCCTGGTGCGATCGGTCGGCACCGCCACCCCGTTGATGTTGAGGTAGTTGTCCGGATCGACGTTCCCCCGTGAAGAGTAGAGGTCCGCCAGCAGCTGGTTCGGACGGTAGGTCAGCGAAGAGCCGATGACAAACTGGGCCGCCGGGCTGTAGACGAGATTGGCCGGAAGGCCGCTCGTCACGGTGTTGATCAACGTCATCCGCCACCCGCCGATGATCCCGTCGACGACGCCGTTGACGCCGGATGCGAACCGGGCTCCCTTGCCGAACGGCAGGTCGTAGACGAGGCTCGTCGTGTTGTTGTAGGGCTGGTCATAGTTCGAGCGCCCCTTGTCGTTGGCGAGGTTGCGCATGTTTCCGCGCGAGTTGTCCCCGAAGCTCGCTTCAAGGTGCCCGGCGGCGTTGTCCATCGCCTTCGAGAAGGTGAAGGAGTTGAGCAGGTAGAGACCATCCGAGAAGCGCCGCTCCACCTTGACCTGCAACGCATGGTAGTTGGCGAAGCCCCCGTTGTAGGACGCCTGGATGAAGGAGTAGGTCGGGAAAGGACGCCGATCCTGGAGCGGGGGTCCCCGCCGCCGGATCGGAGGCATTGTTCGGCCGCGCCTGGTTGTAGTCCCC
>JBEIJP010000085.1:0-8805 GCA_040380245.1 Acidobacteriota bacterium
ACCTCCACCTGACGCTGATGGTCCGCGAGCATGGCCTCACGCAACTCCGCGGCCGTGTATTCCGAGTTGGCGATGTGGTAATCGAAGAGCGGGAGGTAGAGATGGCCCAGATACCTCCGGGCCACGGTCTGGCTCCAGGGATGACGGGTGAGGTAGGCCCCGAGGTTGTCGTCCATCCGCTCGCAGGTCAGACCGACCAGCACCGGGCGCCGCACCCCGTGAATCCACCCCCGCCGCAGCAGCCCCGCCAGCCACGAGATCGTGTACTTGTCGCAGACCTCGACCAGGTCGGGTTGCTCCCGTTCCAGGATCCGCTGGATCGCTCCGTGCCAGGGCGGCAGGTAACTGGTCGGAGGTAGAATCCGGTACCGCTGGTCGAAGACCGGGGAGGCCGGTCCCTGGACGTGATGAATCTGGACGTACTCCCCCACCCGTTCGGTCCGTGTCTCCGCCGCCGGAACGACGAGGTGCATCGGACGCCCCATCTGATTCGCCGTGGCGAAGAGCGCCCGGTAAAAGGTACTGATCCCCCCCGAGGTCGGATGAAAGGCGTTGGTCAAATGAAGGGTCTTCACCAAGTGGATCTCTCCCGCCAACAGCGCCTGAGCAGTGCTGGAACTACCCACAGAAACTGACATACCAACCAGGGCAGCTGCCGTAAATCTCTTCCCAGAGACTGTCGGTCGGCCCCGACGAGCAGGGCTCCGCGCCGCATGGCGAAGAGGTTGAAGGAAGCAGAAAGAACCGAGAAGGAGATCGAAGCCACCATTCCCCGGCCAAGGCGCTCGGTTCCCCCGACGCTGTGCAACAAAAATTCGAGAGAGTGATTGATCGCCGGGAGCAGGCCCATGACGGCCAGAGTCGCCTTCCACGGCGGTTCCACCCTCCGGAATGCTTCGAGGAGGGCTCCATAAAAACCGGCGGTCAGAATGTAGAAGGCGGCCTCCAGTCGCATCGCCCCGAGGGCGGCTGCGAGGCCCGCCTCGAGCGTCGCGAAGAAGAAGAGTCCTCCCCGCACCACGGCGCTCAGCAGCGCCGATTTCCAGTTCCAGCGCCGTACGATCCGCTCGATAGGATGACGGAGCAACTCCCGGCAGGTGTCGCCGAGAGTGGAAGAGGGTGAACTGGCCGGTTGGGCGTCTTGATCCGCTGGCAGTGTCATGGTTGAAATGCGTCGGCCGTGTCGTCGGGCGCCGCCCCCGCGCAGAGCGTGTACGCTCGGTTCACTTCCTGAAAGATGCCTTCCCAGGTCCTTGGGAGTGCCAGTTGACGAGCGGCCCGACCCATCGCCACTCGACGATCGGGATCGTCCCGCAGCGACTCGATCGCGTCGCAGAACTCCTCGGTATTGTCGGCGACCAGTCCCGTCTCCCCCGGCACGATGATCGAACGAGGCCCTCCGGCACTCGTCACCACTGCCGGTACACCCGACGCCTGCGCTTCGAGCACCACATTCCCAAACGTGTCCGTCCGCGAAGGGAAGAGGAAGAGGTCCATTCCCGCGTAGGCTTTCGCCAGCTCTTCCCCGCGTAGAACCCCGCGAAACTCCGCCGAGTGCAGCCTCTCCCGCAACCAGGACTCCTCGCTGCCCGTTCCGACAATGACAAATCGATCACTGCCCCCACCCCGACAGCGCAGCTCCCTCTCGATCTCAGCCAGCAGCCGGACGTTCTTCTCTGGCGTCAGCCGACCGACATAACCCAGGATTAGCGACCTCGGTTCTTCGCCAGCTCCTGCTACTCGGTCTTGTCTCTTCTCCGGCGAGAAGAGGTCGGTGTCGACTCCCCGGCACATCAGGAAAGTTGGTCGCTGGCACTCCTCCGCGAGAAGACGGACAAGTTCCTCGTGCGTTGCGAGCAGCACCCGTCCCAGCCGATAGAACTGGACCAGCGCGCGCCACGTGACCGCACCTCCCCACTGCCCCACTCGTGCGCCCAGCGTCGGCGAGAGCCACGCGATCCACTCTGTCAACCGCCGTTCGGCATATTCGTGCAGATTGGTATGCCAAGAGAGCACGATCGGACGGCGCAGCCTCCAGGCGACCCAGGCTCCCAACAACCCCACGTCGCTCGGCCCGGTCAGGTGGATCACGTCCGGATCAAACTCCTGAACTACCCGTAATACCTGCCCCGCGTGTCTCCAGAAGAGCAGGTCGAACCACAGATCCGCGTCGAGCCGAAAACCCACACGGCTCCGCTGTAACGCCAGGAGTCCGACCGACTCGTCCCTCTCTTCCCGCGTCTCCGGCCCGCGTGAATGCAGATCAATCGGCGCCCCTCCCGCTTCGCGTGGGCCACCAGCTGGCGGCTGGTATGGGCGACTCCGTTGACTTCCAGGTACGAGTCCGGAAAGAAGGCGACTCGCGGCTCAGCTCTCATAGGTCTACCCGATCTGCCCCCCAACCGGTTCCCGCGTCAGGGCCAGCCGCAATGCCGGCTTGAGCTGCTTGCTGCCCAGTACCCGCAGAATCCAGAGTGCCGAACGAACCCATCCCGGACCTCCGTTCGGCCAGTAATGCGAGAGGGGCCGCGCCTCCTTCCCATCCAGGTTGAAGTAGATCCGATCGCACCACAATTGCTTGTTCAACGGATGGTCCGGGTACGCCCGGATCACCTCCGCGACCGACTCCAAGACCCGCATGATCATCGATTCCTGGTAGCCCGGCAGCAGCAGCACTTCGCTGTGGCCATCGTCGCGCACCTCGGCTACCAGCTCTTCGAAGCTTGCCGCGCCCGTCAGGTTCAGCACCGTGTTCGGTTGACAACCGTGTCGGTCTCCCCCCGAAACAACCGGCAACCCCAGATCGCTCGCCAGCGCGATCGTCTCCAGATTCTCTGGCCATCTCCGAAACCCATTGATCTCCAGCGCGTGCAGCCATTGCGCATGCTCTTCCAGGAAGAGGCGCAAGCACCGCCGATGCTCCGCCTCCCCGATCAGTTCGATATCCCACAACGGATGGTTGAGGACGACCAGCGTGCCCGGGTTCTGGTTGAGCATCGCGAGAAGATCGGTCAGCGATGCCGCCTGCGGATCCCGCCGCGTAAACCGCATCAGGGCCGCTTCCTGCTCGCGCGCTTCCGCCACCGGCAGGTTGTGGATTCCCAGGTGGAAAAAACCGTGCCGGTACGGAACGGTCCACTCGAGCGAGATCGGCGAACTTGAGAGCCCCTCCAGTACTCGCAGCCGCAGCCCCGCCTCGATCTCGTCGTGATCCGTGATTGAGACCAGCGCGGGGACCCCCAACAGCTCCTCGATCTGTCGCGCCTCCTCCCGGATCACCTGCTGTGGCGTGACCGGCGGCGTCCAGTAGGCCTGCCCAAAGTCCATCTCTCGCTGGTGAATCTGTCGGTACCGCTTCATCGCCTGCTCGAAGTATCCAGCCAAAATCGGGGTTTGACTTGCGTAGTACGGAATGAACGAGAGCATCTCCTTCGAAAAGTGGGTATGACAGTGAAGTGAGGCCGCCGCGCTGATGCGCCCGTCTCTCATCGGCTCCGTTGGGTGGGTGTGGATCCGTGTCTTCTTCTCTCCCATACCTCTCCTTCCTCTCCAGACCTCAGACTGGTTCTCTACCGTCTCGACTCTTTCCACGAAAGCGTGAGGTAGACAGGAGCTTACCGGGGTGATGTCAGGACAAGCTCAGGGAGTTCCTAAATCTCCGCTAAGTCTATCTCCGTCGATCAATGCGCGCGTGGATGGCAGGTACGGGAAGTCTTCCCCTCATCTCCATTGAAAAAAAGAGGAAGACTTGCGAAGACGATCGAGAGGCGACTGCAAAAAAAGTGAGGGGAAGCGCTTCCAGGCAGAAGCTCTTCCCCTGTTCAGAGACACAGGACTAGGCACCTAACGGATCGCATCCTACCGGGTGTGCCTCAAGTCTCCCCTAATATCGCCTTATCTTTTCCTTAACGAACTCTCTTTAAAAAAGGGTGAGGGGGAGGGAGAGACCTTCTTCCTGAAACCTTCTTCTCTTTGCGTCTTTGCGTCCTGGCGTGAGAAAAAACCAACTGGGTCCTTGCTGGGGAAGAGGCTCACGCAAAGACGCGAAGACGCAAAGGGGAAAAGAGGGGAAGGAGATTCCTTCGACATCGATCTAATCCCGCGGTGACACTGACTACAGCTCCTGCCACAGCGAAACGCCAAATTCTTACGATAATCTAAGATTGAGTTGAATTCTCTTGAACATCATCTCTGTATTGTGTCAGTCGTTCTGCAAAGGATGAATCTCATTTGACCCAGGCAGGGCCTCAGCGAATCACCCAACATTCCGTCCCGGTGAGTGGTACGGAATGGGTTGATCGACGAGGCGGAGCGAGGGCCGACGAGGTTCCGATCAGCTGGCCTGGTTGAATTCCAGGACCGGCAAAGAGCAGGTCTGCCCCGACTGCAAGCCACAACACGATGCCGAGCCAACTATGTTGACAACATCCGTTCTGATTTCCAGTCCGCTTCTTCGATCGGGCCACCTGGAGGTCTCCCTGGCGAGAACGATGGAGGAGATCGACGCCGCGATGCGTTTGCGGTTCGAGGTCTTCAACCTCGAATTGCAGGAGGGGCTCCTCTCCTCCTACGATCGCGGGTACGACACCGACGCCTACGATGCCTTCTGTGATCACCTGATCGTGCGCGATCTGCCGACGGGGCGGATTGTTGGAACGTATCGCCTGCTTCGCCAGCGGGAGGCGGATCGACAGATCGGCTTCTACTCTGAGACGGAGTTCGACCTCAGCCAGCTGCGACAGACAGCGCGGGAGAAGGGGATGGAGCTGCTCGAACTGGGGCGCTCCTGCATTGCCGCCTCTCACCGGTCCTTTGCGACGATCAACCTGCTGTGGGCGGCGATTGCGCGCTATGCTATCGAGAACGGCGCCGGGCTGCTCTTCGGCTGCGGCAGCCTGCACGAAACGGAGCCGGTGGAGATCGCCCGGCTGTATCGGTACTTGTCCCAACACTATCTCGCCCCGCCGATCTACCGGGTGACGCCAGTCGAGTCCTGTCGAATGCTCATTCCCGAAGAGGACTGGGATGACTCTGCGGAGAAGGAAGACGAGACGCGTGCGGGAGGGATCTCCCGACGGCTGCCGACGATCTTGCGGGGGTACCTGCGCACAGGTGCAATGATTGCGGGCGAGCCGGCGCTCGACCGAGCCTTTGGCACAGCGGATGTGCTGGTGCTGCTCAACCTGCGGCAACTGAGCGACCGATACAAACAACATTACGTGGGCTGAGTCGTCCATCGCTGGTTGTCAGACTGGTGTGGGGGGGAAGAGAGAGCGGGAAGGAGAGAAGAACGTGGAGATGACGGCACGCGCGCATCAGCTCCGCTCGCGTCGAGGCAGGGCAACGATCCGTCGATGGAGACGGTTGCTGCTGTTGCTGATCGGATCGCTCCTGGCGCTGCTGCTGCTGAGCCTTGTCTGGCTCTGTTGGTGGCCGTGGCCGGGTGGGCGCGGCCGGATTCAGGCGGTCACCTGCTGGATCTGGTGTCGGTTCGTGATCCGGGCACTCGGCATCCGCCCCCGCGTGGAAGGGGCGTCCGGGAGCCCAGGGATGGCGGCCTGGCGGCGAGGAGCTTCGCGTCCGGGTCTGATCGTCAGCAATCACCTGAGTTATCTGGACGTCGTGCTGATTGGCAGCCTGAGTCCGGCGATCTTCGTAGCCAAGCAGGAGGTAGCTGGATGGCCGCTGCTGGGTTGGCTGGTCCGGTTGGGTGGGACGCTCTTTCTCGAAAGGGGATCGACGGCCAGCAGTGTGCGGTGCCTCTACCGGGCGTGTCGCCTGTTACGTTCCGGACAGTCGGTGGTGGTCTTCCCCGAGGGGACGACGAGCGAGGGGCGAGGGTTGTCGACCTTTCACCCCTTCTTTCTCGCCGCGGCGATTCGGAGTCGACGCGAGATTCTTCCGATCACGCTGCGGGTCGATTCGATCGAGGGGCAGGAGGTCGACGAGAACCAGGCGCAAGCATTCAGCTGGGTAGGAGATGACGATTTCGTCCCGCACTTCTGGAATCTGCTGACGTTGCGCGAGATAGAGGTGAGAGTGACTTGCCACGCGCCGCTGCTCGTCTCACGTCGAGACCGGGCGGCCCATCTGGCGTCCCACGTCGCCGCGCTCATCAAGGGGCCCCTCGACCGGGAGCAATGGGCAGGGCTCCGGGGGGCAGTCTCCCCGGGCGAGACCGCCGACGAGCCGCGCGAGGTGGCGGTCGAGTTTCTGGCAGGTGCGTTGTTGCTGGCCCTCCTCGCATCCCCGCAGGGAGACTCGCTCGGCGAACGCTGGAGCGCGGCCGAGTCTGCCCACTGGCAAGGAGGGCAGGAGTGAGTCGACGGCGGGAAGAGGAGTGCGCGTTCTGCGCTGAGCTGCTCGACCCTGAGAGCGTATGTCTCGGAGATGATCGCAAAGTCTACTGCTCTGCAACGTGCGCAGAGGCGGGAGAGGCTCTCTCGCGAAGGGAGCACGAGCGAATCATGGAGAGGGTCGAGGCCCGGTCTTGAGCTGTCCGAGCCGAGAGCCATCGAACCTCACCGTGACGCCACTCGGCGCAGGAGCGGCTCGATGACGGTTCCGTGAACATCGGTCAAGCGGAAATGGCGCCCCTGGTATTTGTAGGTCAGCCGGGTGTGGTCGATCCCGAGGGTGTGCAGGATCGTCGCGTTGAGATCGTGGACGTGGATGGGGTCGCGAACGATGTTGTAGCTGAAGTCGTCGGTCTCGCCGAGGGTCAGCCCCGGCGTCACTCCGCCTCCCGCCATCCAGATGGTGAAGCAGCGCGGGTGGTGGTCGCGCCCGTAGTTGGTCGCGGTGAGGGATCCTTGTGAGTAGACCGTCCGACCGAACTCTCCTCCCCAGATGACGAGGGTCTCATCGAGCAGCCCGCGTTCGGCGAGGTCCTCGATGAGGGCGGCCGAGGGCTGATCGGTCTCCTGCGCTTGCCGGGAGATGTTCTTCGGCAGATCGCCGTGCTGATCCCAACCCCGATGGAAGAGCTGAATGAAGCGGACTCCACGTTCGGCCAGGCGTCGCGCCATCAGGCAGTGGAAGGCGAAGGTCCCCGGCTGACGCGCCTCCGGACCGTACCGCTCAACGACTCGGTCGGGCTCCTTCGAGAGATCGACCAGTTCCGGGACCGAGGCCTGCATCCGAAAGGCCATCTCGTACTGGGCGGTGCGGGAGAGGATCTCCGGGTCGCCAAAGGTGGTCGCGTTCTGCTCGTTGAGGGCGGCCAGTTGGTCGAGGAAGCGGCGGCGCTGGGTCCGGTCGATCCCCGGCGGATTGCTGAGGTAGAGGACTGGGTCGGCTCCCTGGTGAAACTTGACGCCCTGGTACCGGGAGGGGAGAAACCCGCTCCCCCAGAGGCGATCGTAGAGCGGCTGATCGCCGCCTGTCTTTCCGACCGAGACCATGACGAGAAAGGCAGGCAGATCGGCATTCTCGCTCCCCAGTCCATACGACAACCACGCCCCGAGACTGGGGCGGCCCGCCAGCTGGAATCCCGAAAGGGCGAAGGTGATCGCCGGATCGTGGTTGATCTGCTCGGTGTGCATCGAGCGGAGAAAGCTGAGCCGGTCGACGACCCGCGCGGTATGGGGCAGCAGCTCGCTGACCCACGCCCCGGACGCTCCGTGCTGCGCGAAGGAGAACTGCGAGGGGACCACCGGGAACTGGGACTGAAACGCCGTCATTCCGGTGAGGCGTTGCCCTTGCCGGATCGATGGCGGCAGCTCCTGCCCCCGGTAGCGGGCGAGCCCCGGCTTCGGATCGAAGAGCTCCAGCTGCGACGGGCCTCCCGCCTGGAAGAGGTAGATGACCCGCTTGGCGGTCGGCGCAAAGTGGGGAATCCCGACATCGCTCGCGGCCAGTCCATCCTGGCCGAGCAGGCTGGCCAGCGCGGCCGTTCCCAGCCCCAGACTGGCGCGGCCCAAAAAGTGGCGACGCGTCAGGCCGAGGCGCAACTGCTCCGCGGGATCGTGGGCCGGGTTGACTCTCTCATCTCTGCGCATTTCCTGCCTCCCTTGCGTGTCTTCTGTTGGAGCGGCTACTGCCGGGTGATGGTCTCGTCGAGGTTGAGGAGCAGGCTGGCGACCATGGTCCGCGCCGCCAGTTCCACGGGCGAGAGGGACGGGTCGCTCCGGCGTCGCCCGAGCGCCAGGAGCGCCCGAGCGTTCTCCGGGTGTTCGGTGAAGTAGCTCCGTTGGGATTCGAGATAGGCGGTCAGCCGCTCTGCCTCCGCCGGGCGAGGGGCTCGCGACGTCACCTGGCGAAAGACCCAGCGGACCTGGTCCGTCGCCTGACGCCCGCCCTCGCGGAGCGAGCGCTCGGCGATGAGGCGGGCGGCCTCGACGTAGGTGACGTCGTTCATCAGGTTGAGCGACTGGAGGGGCGTATTGGTGCGGCTCTCCCGGACGGTGCAGAACTCTCGCGCGGAGGCGTCGAAGACCTGCATCGTCGGGGCGAGGACGGTCCGCTTCCAGTAGGTGTAGAGACTCCGCCGCCAGAGTCCTTCTCCCGTCTCGGGGGTGTAGCCGCTGAGGCTCGAGAAGGCCATGTCCTTGTAGAGGCCCTCCGGCTGGTAAGGTTTGACGGAAGGGCCGCCGAGCCGTTCGACGAGCAGGCCGGAGATGGCCAGCGCCTGGTCGCGAATCATCTCCGCCGGGAGGCGCAACCGCGAGCCTCGGGCGAGCAGCCGGTTCTCCGGGTCCCGCTGCAGCCCCTCGGCCGGGATGATCGAGGATTGGCGATAGGTGGCGCTCAGCACCAGCAGGCGGATCAGCCCCTTGGTGTCCCGGCGTGTGGCGGGCTCGCCGG
>JBEIJP010000086.1:0-8799 GCA_040380245.1 Acidobacteriota bacterium
CGGCCCGCTTCGTCGCCCAACGCGGCCGCCCCTTCCCGGGGCGGCGCCCAGGGAGAAGAGGGCAGGCGGGGATCTGGACCAGCCCACAGCGCGCCGAATGAAAATGAATCGGAGCGATCACCGGAGGGAGGGCTGCGTCCGGTGTCAGGATCGCGGGGTTGGGCTCAGCGTCGACGAGGAATCGAGACGAAGATCCTCTCCCTCTTCCCCGCGCGTGCTCACTCCGTCTCGGGTCAGGCAGGTCCTGGCGAGACAGGAGCTCCCGTCGGAAAGGTTGGGAAGTCCGGCACGGCCCTTCCGGAATCTCCTGGTATGACCCCCGCTTCATCCGCAGTGTCGTCCGCCCCGGTCGAGGAGGAGCAACGAGGCCCCTCGCGAGTGCTGGCGAACGCCTCCGGTCTGCAATCCATCAGTCGTCGAGAGCATCGGTTGTGGGTGGCCACGATCCTGCTGGCGCTGCTGGTGCTGACAGGCAGCTATCTTCTCTACCGGAATCAACTCCTCGGGAAAGAGTGGGGAGGCACTGAACGACAACTGTTGCGGCCGGAAGACCTCAGCAGAAACCGGGTTGAAGAGGGGAAAAGATCCCGACAACGCGGGCAGCTGGAGGAAGCGCTGACCCACTTCCGGGAGGCGCTCGACCTGATGCCTGGGAATCAAGGGATTCTCAAACTGATGGGGGAGACCTACCTCGAGAGCAAACAGCCGGAGGAGGCGCTGGGAAGTTATCTGGCGCTGTTGCGCATCGTACCGGATGACCTGGGGACACGGTTGAAGGTCGCGCAATTGTACCAGCAGGCGAACGATTGGGCGGCGGCGCAACGCGAGTACCGCCATATCATCCAGCGGAATCAGACCAGCCCGGAGGCGGTGATCGCGCTCGAAGCGATTGAAGCGAAAGAGGGCCCCTCGGACAGACGGCGACGGCCCAGACCGGATCGGTCTGTCCGGGTCTCCCGCGATCTCTCTCTCCCCCAGACCAACGCGCCATCCCAGCAGGCCATTCCGCTCTCGCCGGCGCCGGTTCCCCCGGATGTAGCGGGAGTGCCGCGGGCAATGAAGCAAGACCAGCTGATCGAGGAGCCGGATCCATCGGTCCTGGCGCTGGCGCGCAAGGATCGTGGACTTCGCTACCTCAAGATTGGAGAGTACCGGGCGGCGATCAATGAGCTGCTCCACGCGGTACGGATCGACTCCGGGGATCAGGAGCTCTACTACCGCATCGGTACCGCCTACGAAGGGCTCGGGCAGCCCGCGCGCGCGCACGACTACTTCAAGCGGGTCAACCAGGGACCGTATCTCTCGGCGGCGCAAACAGCCGCCCGCAAGACAGCCAAGGCGGCGGAGGAGTCACGGCGGCGCCTGAGCCAGTCGGCGCGCCCCTCTTCGGAGTAACCGGGTGGGAGGCGCGTGCGGAGGAGGGCTGGACGGAGTCGCTCGCCAGAGGACCATTCAATTCGATGCCACGTTTGATCGTCAAAACAGGTGGGGAGGGTAAGGGGCGAGGCCTGGCTCTCTCGCGACAGGATGCGGTTCTGGCCTTGACCCGGGTGCGGACGACGATCGGTCGCTCCGCCCGAAACGATCTTTGCCTGGAAGATCCGTTCACCTCACGGTTGCACGCGGAGATCCGGCGGGTCGGGGACACCTTTTGGCTCAACGACCTGGGAAGTGCGAACGGAACCTACCTCAACGGGATTCGCCTCTTCAAGCCACTGGCATTACAGAATCGGGATCGGATCCGGTTGGGAGAGACCGAGATCGAATTCTCGGCGGGGGGGGAGACCTCGCCGACGGGAGCGCGGACCAATCTGCTGATCGCGCGGGGTCCGGAGCGACCGCCTGCCGACCCCGTCGCGGCGCCCACGGTTCTTGACGCGGATCCCAGTCAAACGAAGGCCGCGCCGCCATGGAGGGGAGAGCGTCGCGGAGCCGCTCGAATCCTGGAGGATCCGCTGGCGCTCCTCAGTCAGGTCAGCCAGACGCTGCTCTCGCGACTCTCGCTGGAAGAGACCCTGGGGACCTTGCTCGAGCGGGTCTTCGATGTTCTTCCGGCGGATCGTGGGCTGATCTTTCTTCTGGAGGAGTGGGCGGAGGACGAAGCTGCCGGACCGGATGCCGAGGTGCTCCCCCCGGGAAGCCAGGGGGCCAGACTGGTCTGCAAAGCGAGTAAAGTGCGAGACAGGTCTGAATCAAGCGTCGATGGGGCCCCGGACCTCCGGGTCAGTCAGGCGATCAGCCGCGCGGTGATCGAGGAGGGCGCCGTGGTGCTGACGACGGACGCCCAGGAAGACCCCCGGTTTCAAGACCGGGAGTCGGTCGTGCTCAGTGGATTGCGGTCGGTGATGGCCGTCCCTCTGGCCGTCGAGGGGCGGGTAACGGGCATGCTCTACGTCGACACGCGGGTCGAGGAGTCCCCATTCACCGAGCGGGACCTGCAGATTCTGACCTTGATCGCCGGCGTCGCAGCGATCCGGGTAGAGAATATGGCCCTGCTGGAGCTCCAGCAGGAGCAGCGGCGCTTAGCGGACGAGTTGTCGCTGGCGAGCGAGATTCAACTGGGCCTCCATCCGGCGAATCCCCCGTCGATCGAGGGATATGATCTGGTGGGGGTCAGTTTTCCCTGCCATGAGGTAGGGGGGGACTACTACGACTTCATCGAGAAGAGCGATGGTCGCCACGTCATCGCGGTCGGAGATGTCTCTGGCAAAGGAACGGGAGCGGCGCTGTTGATGTCGTCGGTCCACGCGGCGGTTCGCGCGCACACGCGGACTCGCCTGACGGCGGGCGAGGTCGTCGCCGAGATCAACCGGTATATCCATGACAACACCCCGCCGAACCGGTATGTGACGCTCTTCTACAGCGAACTCGATCCGCAAACGCACCAGCTTCGCTACATCAACGCGGGCCACAACCCTCCCATTCTGCTGCGCAAAAGCGGAGAGGTGGCGCGGCTTGATGTCGGTGGGGTTCCAGTCGGAATTCTGCCATCGGGAGAGTTCAGAGAGGGGGAGACCACTCTCTCCCCTGGCGACGTGCTGGTCATCTTCTCCGATGGGGCCACCGAGAGTTTGAACGAAGCCGGAGAAGAGTTCGACGAAGAGCGACTGATCGAGGTCGTTGAGCGGTACAAGGAAGATCGGGCGGCCGTCATCCGCGACCGCATCGATGAAGCGTTGACCCGTTTTGTGGGCAAAGCCAAAGCGGTCGATGACCTGACCATGGTGATTGTCAAGCGCCATTTCTGAGCTGGGGCAGAGGTTCCGATGCAGTATGTCTTCTTGCCACTCCTGTCGCTGCTCCCGTGTGTGCTCTGGCTCTGGTACTTTTCGAGTCGGAGCCGGTATAAGCGGCCGTCCCTCCGGGTGCTCGGAATCACCTTTTTTCTGGGGAGCGTCGCGACGATTCCGGCGTTGATACTCAACCTGGCTGGACAGGCGGGGATTCACGGGATCTTTGGACAGGGGGAGGCGAGCCACCTTCTCGTCCTGTTTCTGGTAGTCGGTCCGGTCGAAGAGCTGGTCAAGTTCTGGGTCGTCTACCAGTATGCCTGGCGGCACGAGGCTTTCGATGAACCACTGGACGGAGTGATCTACAGCGCAACGGCCGCCCTGGGCTTTGCCGCCGTCGAGAACTTGATCTACCTCTCGCAGCATGATCCATCACTGGTGCTGTTGCGGGGACCGCTCTCCAACCCGGGGCACGCGCTCTTCTCCGCGCTGTGGGGGCTCAGCCTCAGCCGGGTGAAAGCGGTTCCCAATCTTTGGCGGGAACGACTCCCGATTCTGGCGAAAGGCCTCTTCGCCGCCGCGCTCTTCCATTCCCTCTTCGATGTGCTGCTGGTAGCGGCCTCCCGGATCAGCGTCCTCTTCTTTGGGTTCCTGGTGATCGCGATGATCGGGCTCTTCCTCTGGGTTCGCCAGCAGATCATCTATCACCGGGAGAATTCGCCACACCGGGAGGGAACGATCCTCTTGACGACGCGGCGGTTTTGCCAGGAGTGTGGCGAGCCGGGACCAGCCAAGACCACCTGTGTCCAGTGTGGAGCCTTCATCCCAGAGGCGGAAGAGATGCAGGATTGCCCGCTCTGCCAGATACCACAACGACCGGGAGCGAAGTACTGCCCGCGTTGCGGCGCCAACCTGCGGGTGCCGGCAGGAAAGCCGCAGCTGGTGGGAGCCCACTTCACGACCCGTACGTCGACGGGGGAGGAGCGAATCGCCTACCTGCTCAACCAGCCGGAGATTACGATCGGCCGAACCCTCAACAACCAGTTTGTCATTGACCACCCATCGGTCTCGAAGCGACACGCCCGGCTGGTCCTCGCGGAGCCAGAGTCTATGCTCTACGACCTGGAGAGCAGCAATGGAACCTTCGTCGACGGGCGACGCATCCGGGTCGGCGCCCTGACGGATGGATGTCACGTTCGCTTTGGGCGAGTCAACCTCATCTATCGGGCGGCCAGCGACAAGAAGACCCTCAGCACCCTCTTCGAGTAGTTGCCCTCTCTTCGCCCTTCTCTTCTCCCTCCTGACCGTTGGTTGGTCGAACCAACGCGGGACTGCTCCCTGTTGACCAGCGGGATTGGTCGAAGAAGGGGCTTGAAGAGCGGGGGGGAGTCCGGTACGATGCGGGGATCTGCTTCCCTGTTTCAGCCATTCCTGGCCACTCTGCACCACGGCGCGGAAGAGCGGTAGCGCTCTCCCAGTGCGGAGGTGTGCGCATGTGGATACATTTGGCAAAGTCAGGAAGACGCTGTCTGTTGGTGTTGTTGGTGTTGGGACTGGCAGGGGGCGGAAGAGAAGGGAGAGGGGTGGCGGACGACCTGGATCGGGGATCGGTGCTGGGTCGAGTCAGGGACGGAATGGGCAACGGGATCGTCGGGGCCCGGGTAAGCGCCGTGGCGGAGGAGCGACCTGAGATTGTCCACCGGGGGGTGACCGATGGGTCGGGAGCGTACCGTCTGGGGAACCTCTCACCGGGGCGGTACCGGGTGGCCGCCGAGGCGCCCGGGTTTCAGCGGGTCGAGTCGACAGGCGTCGCCATCGTCGCGGGGCAGACAGTGCGGCAGGAGTTTGTGCTGCCTCCCGGGATGATTGAGGAGACGGTACGAGTCAGCGGGGAGAGAGAGCAGATCGATCCGACACGGACGGTGGTTGGATTGACGATTGGGCACCGGGAGGTGACGGAGATCCCGATCGAGAGCCGCAATCCACTCGACGCGGTCTACTTCCTGCCGGGGGTGGCCCCACCCAACTGGAGTGATCGGGACCTGGCGGAGGGGGATCGAACCGTGTCGTACCGACGCCCGCCGGAAGAGGGGGGGAATTTTTCGCTGCAGGGTGGAGTGCCCTACTCGAACAACCTGACGATCGAAGGGATGGACAACAACGACGACCGGGGCGCGCGGGAGCGATTGATTCCCGTGCTGGCGGCCGTCGAGGAGGTCCAGGTGATCACCAATCAGTTCTCGGCCGAGTATGGCCGCGCTGCCGGCGGGCGGATCAATCTCCGACTCCGCTCTGGAACGAAGCGGCTTCGTGGGGAGGTGTTTGGGCTGGCGCGGGACGCGCGGCTCAACGCCAACGGCTTTTTCCGGAACGCGGACCCGCGCCGGGCGAGCCGCCTGCCCTTCTTCCAGGCGACAGGGGGAGGGACGGTCGGCGGACCGCTTCGGCTTCCCTTCTCCCAGCGCCAGGGAACCTTCTTTTCGGGGTATGAGGAAGATTACCTCGATGATCGCGCGGAGATCGCCGCCCTCGTGCCGGTGACGCCCCATCCGACCCTGGCGCTGCCGATGCCCAATGGGCCCAACCTCGGGGCCATCGCGCGTACCAGAACCGGAGCGATGGTCGAGATCAACGGGGGCGCGGCCGTGGGGCTCTTCGATCAGTCGTTGCGGACGCCACGACGAAGCCGGAATTGGCAGGGGCGTGGGGAGTTCGCGCTCGATGAGCGACAGCGGCTGACAGGCTGGGCGACGTGGGCGGAGACGACCGATCAGCGGGGGTTTCCTGGCGGACGACGCCTGCTGGAGACGATGCGCGAGCTGGGGCGGGCCAGCGATTCCTGGGCGGCGACGCACGAGGCCCTGCTGGGAGACCGCTGGTTTCACAGCCTCCGTGGACAGCGATCGCGCCTCCGCCCGTCCGATGCGACAGCCGACCAGCGCGGGATCGGATCACCCGTAGTCCTGATCGAGATGGTCGACCCGAGAGACGTCACGGGAGACCCGACGGCCAACCCGGCGTCGCGGCGGGGGACGCTCCTGGCGGGATCGAGCAACAGCGGGGGAGTGCAGCGTCGTGAGGAGCGGTGGCAGGTGCAGGAGACGATCTCGGGGTCGCTCGGAGGTCACAGCGTGCGCCTGGGAGGCGACTTTCATCTGATCCAATTTTGGTACCAGGACTTGAGCGATGCCAGCGGGACCTTCTGGTTCGACTCGCCGGCGGACTTCCTGGCCAGTCGCCCCAGCCGGTTCGTGCAACGTTTCGGGACGACCTCCCGGCTCTTCAATCGATATCTGGGGCTCTTCTGGCAGGACGATTGGCGGCTGCGGCCGGGGTGGACCCTGGCGCTCGGGGTCCGCTGGGACGGGGAGTCGCTCCTCGCTGACCGGAACAACTTCGGGCCCCGGCTCGCCCTGGCCTGGGCCCCACGGGGGGACGGGCAGTCGGTGGTGCGGGCCGGGGTCGGGATCTTCTACAACCGGGCTATGCCACGCGCCCTCGACGATCAGCGGCTGACCAACCAGACCCGGCTGCTTGACACCAACCTTCCCGCGGCCGCGGACCGCCTCACGCAACTGACGTTTCCCCGGGCGCTGACCGAGAACGATCCACGATTGGCGGGAAGGGCCATTCCGGAAGAGCGATTCATTCGCCGCGTCGAGGCCGGACTGCGAACCCCGGAGAGCCTCCAGCTCTCGATCGGCTACGAGCGGCAGCTCGGTCAAGGGACGCGACTCGAAGTGACGGGCGTCCTGCACCGTGGAACCCACCTCTGGCGAGAGAGCAACCTCAACGCCCCGGTGCTTCCGGCAGGGTATCTCACCGCGACGGACTATCTCCTCTCCAGAGACTTTCCCAATCCGATCGATCCGGCGACCGGGGAGCGTGTCCTCACCCGGACGGGCTCGGCGGAGTTTGTTCGCTTTACCACCAGCTCCACCGCCAGCCAGACGGTTCGCGAGGGCGGGAAGACCCTCGTCGCCTATGGGCTCAACGCGCCTTCGACCAGCAACGCCACCGTCGCGATGCGCGCCGCCCGAGCGGTGCTGGCGCCATTTCGACCGGATCCAGGCTTGACACAGGTCGAGGAGCTGCAGGCCCGCGGGAACAGCCAGTACCTTGGGGGGAGCCTCCACCTGTCGCAACGACTCCCAGGGAAGTGGGGATCGGTCCGGTTCGGCTATACCCTCAGCCAGCTGATCGATGATGGGGTGGTCAACACGTCCTCTCCGGTACGACCGGGAGATTTTCGAGGGGAGCGCTCGCGCAGTCTGCTCGACGCACGACACCGCGCGGTGCTCAGCGGGATGACTCGGCTGCCGGGATGGATCGGGGGACTGGAACTGGCGGGGATCCTGCACGCCAGCAGTGGACGGCCTTTCAACCTCGGGATTCAGGGGAATGACCGCAATCTGGATGATCTGAGCAATGACCGCCCACAGTGGAGCGCTCGCGTCGACGAAGCGCGCGTCCCGCCGATTCCCTGGCGAAGACCGGGAAGCGCGCTCCCAGCGGGACTCTGGGAGCGGTTCTCCCTCCCCACCCTTGGCTCTACCGGATCCCTCCCCCGCAACGCCGGGCTGGGGCCGGCGGTGACGACGCTCAACGTACGCGTCTCACGCCGTTTTCTGGTGGAACGACGGCGCCAGCTGCAGCTTCACGTCGAGGCGTTCAACCCACTCAACCAGACGACGTTCCAATTTGGAGCCGAGTTTATCGATTTCCATCCGACCGGTGAGGCGACGTTCCTGATGCCGCGACGGACCATTCGACCGCGCACGCTCCGACTCGGACTGCGCTTCGAATTCTGAGATCGCTCTCTCAGCGAGGGGTCTCCTCGTCGAGGTATGGCGCCAGCCAGCGCTCGACCTCCTCCACTGGCATCTCTTTGCGAATGGCATAGTCCTCGACTTGATCGCGGCCAATCTTGCCGAGGGCAAAGTACTTGGACTGGGGATGGCCGAAGTACCAGCCACTCACCGAACTGGCGGGGAGCATGGCGTAGCTCTCCGTCAGGGTGATCCCGGTCACCGCCTCAGCATCGAGCAGGGAGAAGAGTTTGCGCTTCTCGGTGTGATCGGGGCAGGCGGGGTAGCCCGGGGCGGGACGAATCCCGCGGTACTTCTCCTTGATCAGCTCCTCGACCGTCAGGGACTCGCCGCGGCCATACCCCCACTCGATCCGGGCAAGCTGATGGAGCCGCTCGGCGAAGGCCTCGGCGAGTCGATCGGCGAGCGCCTGCGCCATGATCGCACTGTAGTCGTCATGGTCTGACTCGAACTGGCGGCAGAGGGGAGCCAGGCCCACCCCGGTCGTCAGGGCAAAGGCGCCGAGGTAGTCGAGACGCCCACTCTCCCGCGGCGCCACAAAATCGGCGAGGGATTGATTGTACTGCCCTTCCCGCTTGACTCCCTGTTGGCGGAGCATGGGAAGGCGGGCCAGCCGGCTGGACCGCGAGGGATCGGCATAGAGTTCGATGTCGTCTCCCACCGTGTTGGCGGGCCAGAAGCCGAAGACCGCGCGGGCCGTCAGGAGCCGCTCGTCGATGATGCGCCGCAGCAGCCGCTGC
>JBEIJP010000087.1:0-8728 GCA_040380245.1 Acidobacteriota bacterium
CCTGCTTCCCGCCTGGCTGATGGACCAGGGGCGGTCCACGCTCCCGCATCTCCTCTACGAGGGCTTCGCGGTGGCCTGTCATCAGATTCCAGGGCGGAGCTACCGCCTCCTCGGATACCCACTTGCGGTCTGCTCACGCTGCACCGGGATCTACGTGGGAGCCCTGCTGGGGCTGCTCGTCTATCCACTGGTGCGCCCCCTGGCGAGCCGTCGCCTCCCGGCGCGCCGGTGGCTCCTGCTGGCGGCCGTGCCGGTGCTGATCGACTTTGGGGGAGAGTGGGTCGGTCTCTGGCTGAACACCTTCCCCTCACGGACACTGACCGGTGGGATCGCGGGGGCAGGTGGGATCTTCTTCCTCTTCCCGGCGATGGTCGAGGCGATCGACGATTGGCGATCTCCTCCTCCGTTGCCTCCCCAGTCTCCGCCTTCTATGCTAGGATGCACAACTGGTCGCGGGATGGAGGACGCCTGATGGGCCATGGGTTGTTACCCCTTCCGCTCACCCGCAAACGCAGAAGAGAGTAGTGGACGTAGCAAGACTTTGATCAAAGGAGCGTCGCGATGTTGGGTGATCTTGATTGGAAGCAGCCGGCTCTCATCGGAGGCCTGATCGTCGGGGTCTTTTCGGCCATCCCGGGAGTGAGCGTCCTCAACTGCTGTTTCTGTGGCTGGGCGTTGATTGGCGGGGCGGTCGCGGCCTCGATGACGATCAAGCGATCACCGCGTTTTCCGCGCAGCGGCGAGGCGGCACAGATCGGCCTGTGGGCGGGTGTCGTCGCGGCCGTGACTTTTGTTCTCTTCTCGATTCCGATCCTGATCAGCGGCGTGACGACCGAGGCCGCGCTGAAGCTGGTAGAGTCGATCTCTGGCAATATCTCGAATCCGGAGTTGCAGACGGCACTGGAAGAGATGCTCGACCAGTCCCGCAACCAGACTGCCGGTGAACGGCTTCTGACCTCCTTTCCTGTTCTGCTCCTGCAGGCGGCGGGCTATCTGGGATTCACGGTTCTGGGGAGCCTGTTGACTCGCGCGCTGCGTCGCCCCGCGTCGCCCCCGATGCCGCCTTCGCCCCCGCCTGTTCCGACCTATTTTGAAGCGAAGCCCGCGTCACCCGCGCCTGGCTCAGGTGGTTATGCCCCGGAAGCACCCGAGGAGAAGAAGGACGGTCCCGACGTCCCTCCATCCTCCCCCTGGTAAGTGCCCACACTGAGGAGGGAACCGGTGAGAGGACGGCGCGATTGGAGCGCCTCTCGCTTCGGGAAGAGAAGATGATCTTTGGTTGACGGCGCTCCGGCCTTCGCCGGGTGTCGTATGGACCCTCCAGGACAGGAGTCGGCGGGTGCCCCACCCACATCGCCGATCTTTCCGACGGAGCCCCGCCGCGCCGGAAGCTCCACCCCCGTGAACCGTGACTCCCTCCCGAGGCACGGTCCGTTCCGTTCTTTCTGTCGATCGACCCCCCCCTGAAGAGACTCCGCCCCAACGGAGAACCAGACTACACACCGGAAGGTCCCTGGGGGACCCCTGGACGGCGTGCCGTCCCGACACGATTGGACAACTCATGGTGCCATTGAAGATCCCGTCTGATCGGGAAGAAGGGTCAATTCGACTTGACGAGGGCAGTCCTCCTGCCTCCAATGGGGCTGCCCGGCAGTGGCAGGCAAGCCTGGCGGCAGGCGAGATGGCGGCGATCTGGGGCAGGCTCTACCGGATTGTCGCTCGCCATCCGCTGGTCCGGTCTGGATCGACTGCCTACCTCGCTCAGGCCGGTTGGGCCCAAGCCGGAGGACTGGCTTCCTCTGGCGTCTCCCTCCAGGATTTGACACAGGATCTCTACCTCCAACTCTTTCAGAAAGGGCGGTTCGACCACTATCGCCGGGCGGGACTCTCCGATGGGGAGATCGAGCGCGAGGTCAGCCAGATCGAGCTGACCAACCTCCTGCTCGGCAAGCTTCGACGGGAACGCCCCGAGCACTACCGGCTCGCCCGTCGTGTCGGCGTCGTGTTGGCGCAGGATCCACGGTTTGAGCGAGTCGTTCCGAGCACGATGGCCCGCGTCGAGGGCCGGTATCGCCAGCTGGCCAATGGGCTCTTTGGATTGCGGGTGTGGGGTGGGCAGAAGGAGATTCGCAACAGCAGCGGGTTCGCCCAGCGAACCTGTGAGATTCCGGTTCGGGGTCGGGATCGGCGTCGGACCGGCTGCACCGGAGAATCGCAGGTCATCATCAGTAGCGGCGAGTTGGCCGACCTGCTCGAAGAGATCCTGCGGGCGATCGATTCTCCAGCCTCGCTGCGGGTCCTTCGCCGCCTGGCGCTCGACAAGCTCTCCCTCTACGACCCGGTCCAGCTCCCGCTCGATGAGCCGGGAAGTCGGGAAGATCGGGATTCCGGAACGCGCCACCCGGGCCACCGGGACCTCGCCACGGTGGAGGCGACGCCGGAATCGGCCCTCTGGCACCGCGAGGGGCGGCACGGCGCCTCCGAGTTGGCGGCAGAGTTCCTCACGCGCCTCTCCCGGCTGGTGCGCGGACACCCGCTGCGGACGGAGCGGCTCTGGCGGGTCGTCTGGCACGTCTACTTCGATCCGCGCCAGCCGAGCCAGATCGAGATCGCGCGTCTGATCGGCCTCTCCGACTCATCGGTCAGCGACTATCGCCGCCGGCTGCTCGGGGAGTTGAAGCGGCTCGCCCTGGTCCCGGATCAGGTGCCCTTCTTCGCGCAGGCGCTGGAGGAGCGGCTGCTCAGCGTCCTCAACTCATCACGGCCATCTTCGGAGGCGGAGCCCCCGGTCGACCGGGTCCAGCGGCTGACGGAAGCCGCGGGCTCATCCCCGTCCAACGATCGGCAGGGCCGCACCGGTGACCGCCCGGGCGCGATCGGAAGCCAGGAAGAGGATCACTTCGGCGATCTCCTCTGGGGCGACCCAGCGTTGACGATCGGCCTTCGGCATCGCCTCCCGGTTGGGGGGCGTGTCGATGATGCCTGGTAGGACACAGTTGACCGTGATCCCCTGGTCCTTCAACTCCTCGGCGAGGCTTTCGGTCAGCCGGACGACGACCGCCTTCGAGGCGGCATAGAGGGCGACCATCGGCCCGCCGTGGAGCGCCGCTCGCGACGCGACATTGACGATCCGCCCGCTCTGCCGCTCGATCATCCGGGGGATGACCGCCCGACAAGCGTGAAAGACGGAGCGCGCGTTGAGATCCATCATCCGGTCCCACTCCGCTGTTTCCGCCTGATGGAGCGGGTGTCCACCCAGGAAGCCCCCGGCGATGTTGAGCAGGGCGTCGATCCGCCCCCAGCGATCGATGGCGGAGGCAACCCAGCCGCCGAGGGCGTCGGGATCGGTGAGGTCGACCGGCGCCGCGAGCAGATGGTCGGGCGACTCCGCCAGCCCTGGAAAGCGGTGCAACAACCCCTCAGCCACGAGATCGACTGCCACCACCCGGGCCTTCTCCTCCAGCAGACGGGCGACGACGGCCGTCCCGAGGTGGCCCGCCGCCCCCGTCACCATCACCACGCGCTCGCTCCATTCTCCCTGCTCCCTCATGTCGGATCCTCTGGGTCGTCTGTTTCGGTCAGTCCACGATCGACTGGTAGGTCAGCACGCGGAACTCGGAGCCATATTCGAGCCCGTTGTGCGGCAGGATCTGGATCATAAAGATCCCGATCAGTTGCTCCTGAGGATCGATCCAGAACTTGGTGCCAGCCGCGCCTCCCCAGTTGTACTCGCCCGCCGAGCCCATGATCCCTGCTTCTCCAGGGGACTTGTTGACCGCTACGCCAAGGCCGAACCCGAGGCCCGGTCCCATCCCGGGAATCGACCCCAGGTGGTCGCTGGTCATGAGCTGAACCGTCTTGCGGCTGAGCAGTCGCTTGCCTTCGTACGTTCCCTGGTTGAGCAGCATCTGGCAGAAGTGGAGGTAGTCATACGCGGTCGAGACCAGTCCTCCGCCACCGGAAGGCATCCCGACGGACTGGAGAAAGGAGGGCACCGCGCCCGGCCACTTCTCGAAGCACTCCTGGCGGGTCTGGCAGGTCTGCGAGGGGACGAGGCCCCCCTCGCGAGTGGGGGAGTAGAGCCGGGCGAACCGCCCTTTCTTCTCCGCCGGCACGGTGAAACCGGTGTCGGTCATCGCGAGAGGCTCGAAGATCCGCTCTTGCAGGAACTGCTCGAACGGTTTTCCAGAGAGGACTTCAACCAGCCGACCCAGGACATCGACCGAGACGCTGTAGTGCCAGCGCGTCCCTGGCTCGTGCAGCAGGGGGAGCCGGGCGAGTTCCCGGACAAACTCCGCGAGGTTGATCTGGCTGAGGACTCGGGCTTCGCGATAGCCCCGGTCGACCAGCGTGTCCCCGAAGACCCCGTAGGTCAGCCCGGCGGTGTGGCGCAGCAAGTCCCGCACCGTCATCGGTCGGCGCGCCGGCGCCAGCCGCAGGACCGGTCGCCCACTCTCCGGGTCCTTCTCCTCGATCCCGACCTGCATCCTGGCGAACTCCGGCAGGTACTTGGCGACCGGGTCGTTCAGCTGAAAACGCCCTTCCTCGTAGAGCATCATGACGGCGACGCTGGTGATCGGCTTGCTCATCGAGTAGATCCGGTGGATGGTGTCCATCCGCATGGCGACGCCCGTCTCGTGATCCGCTTTGCCAAACGCCTCCTGATACGCGATCTGACCGCGCCGCGCGATCAGCCCAGAGGCTCCCACCAGGCGCTTCTCCGCGATATGCCGCTCCATATGCGGCCGAATCTGCGCGAGTCGCGAACTGGAGAGGCCGACCTCCTCCGGCTTACCTGCGATCCGGTCGCGCCCCGCCGTCGCCCTCGCGCCGGTTGTCCCCGCGAAACCGCTCAATAAAATGCCCAGGCAGACGACTCCGAGCACTCCCCGCTGACGCCATCGTTCCCTCATGGTTTTGTCTCCTCTCTGGTGTGGTTAGGATCCGCTCGTGAATCGGGGGAGGATATCATAAATGAAGAGATTCCCTCTCCCATCCTCCGGAAGAAACCAGCCCCGCAGGCCAGCTCCGTGTGGTTCGATCCAGAATGGGTTCTGGGTCAGGGGAAGCCCCTCCGGCGTCCACACCTCCACTGGTAGTTGGTGCACGGGCGCTCCGCGCCCCAGATCGATCAGTTCGAGTCCGCCCAGTCGGAAGACTCCGCCAGCCGCCTCCGGGGCACGGTAGGAGCTGACGCCCCCGCAGAGCATCCGCTGGCGGCCGACCCCGTGGCAGTCCTGGTAGTCGAGGTAGAACGAGGGGTTCCGTCGCGCCGGGCCAGGAGCGACGAGCCGCTCTCCCTGGACCTTCCAGCGGTAGAGGCGTCGGCTCCCCCAGCTCATCCCGTGGAGCGTCCCCTCGGATCGGTCGCAGGCGAGCGCTCCGAGATGGTCGTCAAGCCGGGCGACCTCTTTGACCTGACGCGACTCCGGGTCGACACGGTAGATGATCGACCGGCTGTTCGGGCGGTATTCGGCGACCGCCACCCACAGCCAGCGTCCGTCGAAATCGATTCCCCCGGGATGGTAGATTGCTCCCTCTCCCAACACCAGATCCTGGAGCCGATGGCCTCGCGCATCGAAGAGGAAGAGATGACCGGTCCCGGCCCCGGTGTCGCGGTCGAACCCGTTCCGTGGCGTGGAAAATCGCGTTGTGGGTCGAATCACCTCGACCGATGAGAGGTAGAACGTCTCGCCGATTCGCGCCATCCCCTGTGGATGGTGCGCGTCGAAGTCCAGCCGAATCGATTCGACCCGCCGCCACTGGGTCCCCCGATCCAGCGATTGAACCCGCTTGACAACCTCGGAGGACCAACTCTTCGTACTTCCCACCGACCCGATTCCGAGGATGCCCCAGCAGAGCAACAACAGCCCCCCTCGCCAACCGCTCGCCCAAGGCCCACCGTGTTTCATTCCGATTCTCCCCTCTCTTTTCTCCGCCGTCCCGCTGACGATCGCTCCAGGCAGGGGGCCGCTTCCGCCATCACTTTGCCTTTCGTTTCTTCCAGAGGCAAGAGTATGATACTTGTTTCTTTCTGACGGATCGCCGGGCGGCCACGATGGCTCTCTTCGGCTGACGCCGGAGAGTGGAGGGCCGAATCGAATCCGGACGGTCCTGGCAATCAATGAGGGATGACGGACTCCGACGAGAGGCTCGATCAGGAGCGGTTCGGGGAGATGCCGTGGAGGGTATCCCGTTCCTCCTTTCCGATCCTGGCCTGCGGCAGGGGTCGCGTTGTGGTGCTGGAGAATGCGGGCGATGCGGATTACCAAAGTCTATACCAAGTCGGGAGATTCCGGCGAGACCTCCCTCGTCGATGGCAGCCGGGTCAGCAAGGCCGACCCGCGTGTCGCCGCCTATGGGGATGTCGATGAGCTCAACTCCTGGCTCGGGCTGACCCGTCTCTCCCTTGCCGATGAGTCGCTCGACGAGATCCTCGCGACGATCCAGAATGAGCTCTTCATCCTCGGGGCCGATCTGGCGACGCCGTTTCCCCTGGCGGTTCCGCGCATCGAAGAGGCTCACGTCGCCAATCTCGAGTCGACGATCGATCGTCTGATGAGTGAACTTGAGCCGCTGCGGGAGTTCATTCTGCCGGGGGGCAGTCCGGCCGCCGCGCACCTGCACGTCGCCCGCACCATCGCGCGACGGGCGGAGCGCCTCGTCGTCTCCCTGGCGGCGATGGCCGAGATCAACCGGGCAGGGCTGATCTATCTCAACCGCCTCTCGGACCTCCTCTTTGTCATGGCGCGAATCGCCAACTGCCGGGCGGGAATTCCCGAACCGGCCGCGAACTTCAGTCAGCGATCGTCGGATCGACCAGCGACCGGATCGAAATGATCTCCCCCGGGCCTTCCGCTCCGCTCCGATCTGTGAGCAAGCGGGAGGCAGGCATGGAGTGGACATCGACGTGGGCGTGAAACAAGGCAAGGCCATCCTGGAGGAGCGCGCATGACCAACCCGCTGGTGGCCCGGATCGTCGGCGGGGAGGTTCGCGCCATCGCCCGCGCGATTACGGCGATCGAGGATGGCGAGAAGGATGTCGGCTGGCTCCTGCGGGCGCTCCATCCGTACGGTGGCAAGGCACGGACGATCGGAATCACCGGCGCTCCGGGCGCGGGGAAGTCCTCCCTGGTCGACAAGCTGGCGCTCTTCTATCGCGCGGCAGGTCTGCGGGTCGGTATTCTGGCAGTCGATCCGTCCAGTCCATTCACGGGAGGCGCGATTCTGGGAGATCGCATTCGAATGCAGACCCTCGCGGTCGACCCGCAAGTCTACATTCGTTCCATGGCGACCCGGGGAGCCCTCGGCGGTCTCTCCCGGGGAACGATCGACGCCGTCACGGTCCTCGATGCGGCCGGCTACGACCGCATTCTCATCGAGACCGTTGGAGTCGGCCAGGACGAGGTCGAGGTGGTCAAAGCGGCCGATGTCGCCGTCGTGGTGCTCGTTCCTGGCATGGGGGATGACATCCAGGCGATCAAAGCCGGTATTATGGAGATCGCCGATCTCTACGTCATCAACAAAGCCGAGCGGGAGGGGGTCGAGCAGACCGAGCGCGAGCTCCTGGCCCTGCTCGAGATGGCTGGGCGTCCGGATGGCTGGACTCCTCCGATCGTGCGCACGGTCGCGATTCGCAACGAGGGAATCGCGGCGCTCGCGGCCGCGATCGATGGCTATGCCACCTTCGTCGGAGAGGCCGATCCTGCTCGATCGGCCAGGCGCCAGCAGATCGCCGAGCAGCGGATCCTCGATCTGCTCCGGGACCGGATCTCTCGTCAGATCCTGCCGGCCCTCCTTCCCGGGGACCGGTTGGCCAGCCTGGCGGCGGCGGTCGCCTCGCGTGAAGAGGATCCGTACATGATTGTTGACCGGCTGCTGGCCGCTGTTCCAGGCCATCCGCCCGGGGCAGGGGAGCCACAGCCGACAAGTCTGGAGCAGTCCCGGAAGGACCATTCCACTTCCATTGGTCGAGGAGAGATGAAGACTGAACACGTCCATCAACTGAGCCATCTGGGCGTCGCCGTCGAGTCGATCGACGAAGCACTCCGGTTCTGGCGGGACACGCTCGGACTCGACCTTGCCGGGATGGAGACGGTCGAGGAACAGGGAGTGCGGGTCGCTTTTATCCCGATTGGGCCCGCTGGCGGCAGTCGCCTCGAGCTTCTCGAGGCGACCTCGTCGGAGACAGCCGTCGGTCGATTCCTGACCCGGCGTGGACCAGGCATCCACCACCTCTGCCTCGAAGTCGATGACCTCGCGGCCATGCTGGATCGGCTCAAAGCCGCCGGCGTGCCCCTTCTCGACACCGAGCCGAGGAGAGGCGCGGAGGGCGCGCTCGTCGCCTTTGTCCACCCCCGTGGAACCGGCGGGATCCTTCTCGAATTGACGCAGCCCCGGGCGGCTCCACCGATGTCCAACGATCCCCCGGGTTCTGCCTGACACCAAATGGAGAGTCCGCCGTCTGGTGACCCCATTCGCTGGCCGCGAGACTGCGGATCCTGATGTGGGCAGGCGGGATGCCTCCTGTCTCTTCCGCCTGCCCGGTTTTTGAGCCGAGACCATTTCATTGAGGAGTGTCCCTTGAAACGAGAGATTGCCTGGAAGATCACCCTGCTTCTTCTCCTGAGTTCCGTCCTCACGACGGGGTGTGCCCGTCTGAGCCAATGGTGGAAGAGCGAATATGCGACGATTGAACCGTTCGAGATCACCTCGCGGGTCGATACCC
>JBEIJP010000088.1:0-8712 GCA_040380245.1 Acidobacteriota bacterium
AGCCGACCGACTCGGCGATGACGCTCGGCGAGCTGGTCAACCATCTCTATCAAGCGGACCTCGGATTTGCCGAAGCGCTGGCGACCGGGGCCTATCCCTCGGACACTCCAAGCTACACGAACACGGCCGAGCTGGTCGCGGCCTACGGGGCCTCACACGCCGCAGGGGTCGAGAAGGTGAAGGCGATCCCGCCGGCGGCGTGGGAAGAGATGATCGCGCCCTTCGGACCAAAGTCGACGATGCCGCGATTCGCCCTCTTGACGATCGCGCTGGAGCACGAGATCCATCATCGCGGCCAGCTCTATGTCTATCTGCGCATGCTCGGGTGCGAAGTTCCCTCCCTCTTTGGATGAGGGGGGAGGAGCCGCGCGTGCCGACCAATCGACCAGCGGAGGAGCGTCCGCGCCTTCAAGCGGGGTATCGTGAGCGCGTCTACGCGCTGGTTCTGCGGATTCCTGCAGGGCGCGTCATGGGCTATGGGCAGATCGCGCGCCACCTCGGCGAGGGCTACGACGCGCGGGCGATCGGGAACATCATGCACGCCACGCCGCAGGACGAGCGGCAGATCCCCTGGCACCGGGTCATCAACGCGCAGGGGGGATGTTCGACGGCGGGCCTGACCCAACCGCCGGATCTCCAGCAGCACCTGCTCGAGATGGAGGGGGTCGAATTCGACGCGAGGGGGCGCTGCCGTCTCGACGACTATCGCTGGTCCCCTCCAGAGGATAAGGATGGTATGGAGGAGGACACGTCGTTTCTTGCCTGACTGGAAAAGGTGGCGAAGGAGGTAGCAACGTGAGTCGATCTTTTCGGCGGCATGTCGTTTGGTGGCAGCGACGAGGAGGGCGCTGGGGCCTTGCCGGCCTGACCGTCCTCCTGCTACTGATTCTCTGGCAAGCGCTGCCGGTGCGACCGGTGCGCTCCGTGGAGGCGCGGGGAGCCGCCCCGGTGACCTACCGGCTGGTTCCGCAGGAGAGCCGGTTCCAGGTGCGGGTCGCCAAGGCGGGGGCACTTCGTTTCCTCGCCCACGACCATACGATGGGGGTCAAATCGTTCCGTGGTCAGGTGACGCTGGCGGACGGCCGCTACGACGAAGCACGACTTGAACTGGAGGTCGACGCACCCTCGATCGTCGTCCTCGACGAGAAGGTCAAGGAGAGTGATCGGGCGAAGATCACGCGTTCGATGCACGACGAGGTGCTCCAATCGGCCCGCTATCCGCTGATCCGGTTTCGTTCGCGCGAGGTCAGCCTCCGACCCGCGCGGCGGGACAACCAGGTCGAGGTGGAGGTGGCGGGCGCGCTGACCCTGCGCGGCGTGACCCGGGAAGTCCGCCTGCCGGTGACGGTGACCCGGACGGCGGGGGAGTTGCGGGCGGTCGGATCCTACCCCCTCACCCAGACAGAGTTTGGCATTGCTCCGTACTCGACGGCGGGCGGGACCATTCGAGTCAAGGATGTCGTGGTCCTCGAATATCAATTGGTGGCGAGACCGTAATCGGGGAGATCGGATCGGAGAGGAGGACGGATGGCACAAGCAGTCATCAGTGAGTCGCGTCGCGAGATCGAGATTGTCAGTCCGGCGACATTGGAGCGGGTTGGCGCCGTTCCAGTCTCGACTCCGGCCGAGGTGGCGGCGGCGGCCGAGCGGGCCCGGGCGGCTTTTCAAGTGTGGCGCGCGATCCCCTACGAACGGCGCGCCGAGGTGATGCTGGCGGCACGCAACGCCTTTCTGGCCCATCGCGAAGAGCTGATTGAACTGCTCTGCCGCGAAAATGGCAAGCCGCGGATGGAGGCCCAGACCGAGTTTGCCTATGTCTGCGACATGCTGACCTTCTACGCGCGGCGGGGTCGCAAGTTTCTTCGCCCGCACCGGATCACTCCGCACATGCTGGTGACGAAGCGGGTGACGGTCCACTACCAGCCGCGTGGCGTCATCGGCTTCATCACGCCGTGGAATTTTCCGCTGATCCTGACGGTGGGGGAGGCGATCCCGGCGTTGATGGCCGGGAACGCGGTATTGATCAAGCCATCGGAATGGACGCCGCTCATCGCGCAACGCGGTGTGGAGATCCTGCAAGAGCACCTGCGTCACCACGGCTATCCGGCCGAGCTGGTGCAGGTCGTCCAGGGGTACGGCGAGGTGGGAGCGGCACTGATCGACGAAGTCGACATGATCTCCTTCACGGGCAGCACCGGGACGGGACGCAAGGTCGCGGAACGGGCGGCAGCCCGCCTGATTCCCGCCAGCCTTGAATTGGGGGGCAACGACCCGATGGTTGTCCTGCGCGACGCCGACCTCGAGCGCGCCGCCAACGCCGCCGTCTGGGGGGCTTTCACCAATGCCGGGCAGGTCTGCATCTCGGTCGAGCGGGTCTATGTCGAGGAGCCGGTCGCCGATCGCTTCATCGAGTTGGTCGTTGAGCGGACGAGGGCCCTGCGCCAGGGCGAGGATGCCAAAGAGGGGGGAGGGAATCGCCGGGTCGATGTTGGCGCGATGACCTTTCCGCGACAGCTCGAGACCGTCACCGCGCACGTCGAGGACGCGCGGCAGCGCGGGGCCGCCATTCTGACGGGCGGTCGTCTCCATCCGGGGCTCCGTGGGCGATTCTATGAGCCGACTGTCTTAACGGGGGTCGACCACTCGATGCGGATCATGGCCGAGGAGACGTTCGGCCCGACCCTGCCGATCATGCGCGTCCGCGACGCCGAGGAGGCGCTGCGCCTCGCCAATGACTCCCCCTATGGCCTCAACGCGAGCGTCTGGACGCGCGATCGGGCTCGCGGCGAGCGCCTGGCGGAGCGGATCGAGGCGGGCATCACCTGCGTCAACGACGTCATCGTCGGGTTTGGCGTCACCGACGCTCCCTCGGGTGGGCTCAAGCAGAGCGGGATTGGCAAACGACACGGCGCCGAGGGTATCCGTCGCTTCTGCCACCAGCAGGTGATCGTCACCGATCGCTTTGGGCTCTCGCGGGAGCCGATCTGGTACCCCTACACCGCTGGCTTCGAACGGGCCTTTGCCCGCGTCATTGGGCTGGTCTTCGCCACCGGCTGGCGCGAAAAGTTGCGATGGCTGCTCGGACGGAGGGCCGGCTAAGATGCCCCCCGGCGAATCTCTGCTGCGGCGATGGCGGGCGCGCCATCCCGGATCGTGTGGGTGGGCCAGTCTTGGGATCGGTCTGGGTCTGCTGCTGCTGCTCCCGACGATCCTCTCCGATTGGAACGGAGCGACCAGAAGAACGATCGAGACAACGATGGAAGAGCGAACAGATACCCGGGAGATCCTGCGACGGCCACCGCCGCCCGCCGATCATCGACTCGCCTACGGCAAGGCCCCACAGCAGTTCGGAGACCTGCGTCTCCCCAAAGATCTGCCAGCGGGCGTGGCCGTCCCCGTCGTCGTGGTCGTCCACGGCGGCTGCTGGCTGGCCGAATACGGCCATGATTATATGGGCCACCTCAGCGCCGATCTGACTGCCGGGGGCGTCGCGACGTGGACGCTGGAATATCGGCGGTTGGGAGACGAGAGGGGCGGCTGGCCGGGCACCTTTCACGACATCGCCGATGGGATCGATCACCTCCGGCGGCTGGCACGCGACTATCCGCTCGATCTCAGGCGGGTCGTCGTGACGGGCCACTCGGCGGGGGGCCATCTGACGCTCTGGGCCAGTGGGCGGAGGAAGCTTGCCAAGGAGAGCCCGCTCTACCGGCCAGACCCGTTGCCGGTGGTCGGGGCTGTTCCGATTGCCGGACTGACCGACCTGACCCGCACGGGAACGGCCTGTGACGCCGAGCTGCCCCGGATCCGCGGTCCCGTGGAGGCCCTCACCGAGACCTCGCCGCTGGCCATGCTCCCGCTCGGCCTTCCCGTGACGTTGATCCAGGGGGAGGCTGACACGGCCGTGCCCGCCCTCCAGGCGACGAGCTATGCCACGGCCGCCGCTGCCAGCGGCGATCGGCCCCAGCTGGTCCTGCTGCCGGAGGCCGACCATTTTGTGGTCGTCGATCCAAGATCGAGTGTCTGGCCCCGCATCCGCACAGAGATTCTCGCCTTGGCCAAGGGGAGTTCGACAGACTCCCAGCGTTCAATGGAAGGGACCTCCCCAAAATGAGCCTGCGAATACGCGATCTCGGCCCGGACGACACGCCGGTTCTCGCCCGCCTCCATACGCTCAGCTGGTCCTCCGCCTACCGCGGGATCATCCCCGACGCCTGGCTCGATGAGGAGCTGGCCGCCGATCGCGTCGCCTTCTGGCAGACCCGGGCCGAGGTCTGGCCCGACCGGGCGTTTGGTCTGCTGGCGCTCGACGGGGAGCAACCGGTCGGATTCGTCTTCGCCCTGCCGGGCGCCGATCCAACCTGGGGCACCCTCATCGACAACCTTCACGTCCTGCCCGCCTGCAAACGACAGGGGATTGGTCGAAGGCTGCTTGACCACTTTGCGGACCGGGCCCTCGTCGTCGTCCCGAACGAGCCGGTCTACCTCTGGGTCTACGAGGAGAATCGAGCCGCGCGTCGCTTCTACGACGCCATGGGCGGCCTCCCGGTAGAGCGGATTCTGGCCCCTCTCTATGGTGGCGGCGAGGCGCCGATCGTTCGCTACTCCTGGTCCTCCCCCCAGCGGCTGCAGTTGAGTAAGGCCGAGTGAGGCGCGGCTGCCTCACTCCTCCTGTGTGGCCATCCGCCGATGGCTCCGCTCGAAGTCGGCTGGCGCGTCGAGTGCTTCCGCTCTTCCCGTGCGGCTGATCATACGTACCCTCGCCGGATCGAAGATTCGCGCGTCGACCGGCAGGGCCACGTAGGGCGTCAGATCCGCCTCGGTCGTGAAGATGTCCCGCAGGTCCGTCGCCGCCGCGTCATACTGATTGAGCGGCTCCCAGCCCAGCAGCAGGTAGATCGTTTTGAAGATGCTGGCGATGCTGGTGTGGGTCGGTGAGGCATAGCCGCGTCGCGCGTAGGGGCTGATCACCATCAGGATGCTCCGATGGGCGTCGACGCTGTCGCGGCCATCCTGGGCGTCGTCCTCGGTGACGAAGATCGCCATCTCCTTCCAGTACGGCGTCCGGGAGAGGTACTCGACGATCCGCCCGAGCGCCAGATCGTTGTCGGCGACAAAGGAGGCCCGGTAGGGGTAGCCATCCTCTGGACGCTCGCTCGCCGTGTGATCGTTCGGGAGGTAGAGGTAGGTGAAGCGGGGCATCGGTCGCCCCGACTTGATAAACCGCTCCTCGAAATCCTCGCGAAACTGCTGCCAGCGGTACTGATCCGAGATGTTCATGTTGTAGGTCGGATAGTTCCGCGCGGTATTCTCGAAGAGCGGCGCCGGCATCGGATAGTTGACGGGCAACCGCGCCCCCGTCGGCTCAAACCCCGCCTCCTCCTCGATTCCCCCCAGCTCGAAGCCCTCGCCATAGTTGCGGAAGGAGAGCCCTGCCCGGTGGAGGTGCTCCCAGACCGAGCCGGCTTCGAGGTAGTCCTCGGGATGGACGGAAGAGGACGATCCGGTGAAGGTCAGTCGGCCCGGGGCCTTCGCCGTCGGGCGGAAATCGCGGTGTCCACCGTAGGCGGCCGCCAGGCTCGTCTCGACCCAGGCGTTGGGGTAGACTCCGACCAGCCAGCGGTGCCCATCCGCCGAGACGTCCGAGTCGAGATAGAAGTTGTCGCTGAAGCCGAAGCGTCGCGTCAGCGCGACGTGGTTGGGAATGACGTTGACCTCGCGCGCCACGACCTGGTTCTTCGCGTCGTAGACGGTGGCGCGGGGGCCGTAGTTGGCCAGGCTTGGTTCCCCTCGCAGGCGGCGTCCCGTTGCGTCGGTAGCTAGTTCGCCAAAGAGCTGGTCATAGGTCCGGTTCTCCTTGGTGATCATGACGACATACTTGATCTGCTGGCTGCCGACGCCGAAATCGGCCGGCACGACCCGCGCGTCGATCGGCGCCGCCGCCGGAAAGTCGAAGCCGTTGTTGCGGATGACCTGTTCGGTCTCCGCCAGCAACGCCCGATCCTCCGGGATTGGCACCAGTGAGACAACCCCCTTCTGCAGGGCCCCGACAAAGGTTCCCTCCGGTCCGCGCGTGAAGCGAGGCCCGCCATTCGGGCCCGAGCCATAGCCCTTTGCACTCGCGACGTAGAGCGTGCGTCCATCCGCGCTGACGGCGAGCTGGGACGGGAACCACGCCGTCGGCAGGTGGCCAAGCACCTTCCAGCGCCGCGTGTCGACGACGGCGACGGCGTTGATTCCCGCCTCGGCGACGTAGAGCCGCGTCTCGTCCGGGCTGAGCGCCATCCCGAAGGGAATCTGCCCGCGCAGCCTCGTGAGGATGCGCCGCTGGGCCGCGCTCACCGCACGCCCTTCGCGTCGCAGCCGTTGCAGAACCTCCGCAAAGAGGTTCAGTTCGATGTTGGCGACGACCCGTTCGGTCCGTGCGTCGAGCACTGTCACCGTGTCGTTGTTGGCGTTGCTGACGAAGACGTGGCTTCGGCCCGCGACCACCCCGCTCGGACTGCCTGCTCCGACGATCCGTGTCCCGCCGACGGTCTCTCCAATCGTGCGTCCGGTGCGGGTCCGCGTCGTCAGGCTCGGCGCCCGCCCCTGCTCGACGCGGTAGCTCCAGACGGAGGCCGCTTCGGGATGCGTCGCCTCTCCGAGGCCCGGCACCCGTTTCCCCTCGACCGTCACGCCCTCCACCGCTTCGCGCGAGGGAAACCCGAACGCCGGGAAGGTCAGCCCCGTCTCCCCGGCCTTGGACGGGTCATAGCCCTCGACCAGTGAGTAACGAAAGACGCCGGCATTGGTGACGTAGAGCCGGTCCTCCTCCGGGGAGAGCGCGATCGAGAAGGGCGCCCGACCCGTCGGCGCGCTCCCGATGACCCGCCGGGCAATGGGGTCGATCACCACCACCCGGTAGTTGGCCTGGTCGAGCACGTAGAGCTGCCGCCCGTCCCGCGTCAGCGCCATAGCGCCCAGAAAACTGTCCTTCATCCCGCCTTGGTTGGCCGTGATCGTCGCGATCCGCCGCTGCTCGATCAGATCGAAGAGGAAGACCGATCCTTGATTCCCGCTCGCCGCGTAGAGGGTCCGGTTGTCCGGGGAGATCGCCAACCCCATGAAGACCGAGCGAAATTCGTCGTCTTCGTCATCCGCCACTTTCGACCCCCGGTACCGCTCCCGGTCAGCCGCGATCTGGGCCAGTCGTGGGTCTTCTCCCGGCCTGAGCCCCCGAATGATCGAGACGGCAAACGGCTCCGTTCCATTGCAGGAGGCGACGAGGGTCTTGCCGTCCGGGCTCAGCGTCAAGCCATAGGGGTGCGCGGCGATCCGCACGTGTCGGCCCCGCGGCGTCAGGACTCGCCCGTTGGGCAGGACCGGGCCCTCGGCGAGATGGATTGCCACGCGGTCTCCCGCCGGCGCCCGCAGCGATCCGAGCGTGATCGTCCGAGTCCTGGCCGCTGAAAGTACCAGGATGCCCAGGGGCAGCAGCCACCAGGCCCTGCTCCATCCGGCTCGTCCCCTTTGCTTCATCGTTCTCTCCTCGATGTCGTACGTCGATCGAATGCCTGTCTGGATGATTGCTCCCCGATCTGGCTCGCGCAGGCCCATCCCGTCGGCCCCGGTTGTCTCACACCCCGCCCCTTTCCGACAAGGGGAGGTCCGATTCCAACTGGATTTCCGCGAATCTCTTGACAACTCGTTGCGACTTCGAAATACTCCGCAATGCCAAGAGCCTTGATTATTGTTTTGTAATTCCAGCCTTGGCACTCCTCCTTTTTTATACCCAAGTAGCAGAGAGAAGATTGTCTTCCCTCTGGGTCATATATTCATAAGCGGCGCCGTCACTATTGCGGCGCAGGTCGACACGGAGGAAGTTGCCCATCTCGGGTCAATCGTTCTCTCGCGTTCTCTCGTCCGATCTTGTCTGTCGCTGCCTTCCCCTTTTTTCGCTCTCCTTAGTGGGGGCGTTTGACACAGAGCCAGAAGGGGCAATCGGCAGTGGCAGAAGGGGCTTCGTTCTTCATTTCGTATTCTTCTATCTTGCGTAGTAGCTAATGTCCGCGCCTGGTCAGGGGGGCCTCCCTTGCCAGTCTGTGGGCGGTAGAGAGGCGGGAGTTGCCTCTGCAAGGTTTCCTGCTGGGGAACCGGACGAGGCGAGGTATGTCCCCAGGTTCTCTCATTTCCGGGCGTCCGGCAAGAAGCTGGTGTCCGGGGGGAAGTGCTTGCTGGACAGGGAACGAAGTCAGAGACCATCAACCGAATGAGGAGAGAATCGATGAATAGCAATTGGCAACGGGGGCGTCTGCTGGCGCTGCTCATCCTGCTGCTGGGATGGGGGAGCTGGTGCGTGCCAGCCATCGCGCAGACGAGTGGCAGCTTGAGCGGGATCGTCCAGGATCCCCAGGGAGCGGCAGTCTCTGGAGCGACAGTGACGCTCACCGATCCGAAGAAGAATCTCACCCTCCAGGGCCAGACCAGCTCGGAAGGGACGTTTGCCTTCACGACGCTGCAGCCGGGCGACTACACGGTGACGATCGACGCCGCCGGATTCAAGAAGGCGATCAAGTCCGGCATCATCATCAATGTCAACGACCGCCAGACCACCGGGGTCATCTCCCTCGAGGTCGGTACCGTCGGCGATGTCGTCGAGATCACAGCCGATGCCGCGCGTCTGCTCCTCAAGACGGAGAGCGGCGAGCAGAGCCAGGTGATCAACAGCCA
>JBEIJP010000089.1:0-8628 GCA_040380245.1 Acidobacteriota bacterium
TACCTGCTTCGTCCGCAGGACCTCTCCCGAAAGAACGCCTACTATGAGGCGCTCCAGCGCAACCTGGGCCGGACCGTCAACGTCGCGCCGACTCAGCATCAGTTCGGCGGCTCGATCGGCGGACCGATCAAGAAGGACAAGGCCTTCTTCTTCGGTTCTTACGAGCAGCAGAAGTTCACCAATCCCCGCTTCGTCTTCTTCGACCTGTTGCAGAATGTCACCGCGACCGATGCGACACGCGAGGCATTCAACTACTACAACTCCCTGCAGACCCCCTTCGATCAGACGAACGACGCGATCGCCTACCTGGCCCGCTTCGATTACAACTTCAGCGAGGCCAACCGGCTCAACCTTCGCTACAACCAGAGCTGGAACAAGGCGCTCAACGCCAACTCGACTGGAAACCAGCTCTTCCCGAACACGGTCAGCGCGCTGAGCAACAATGGGACGGAGCAGAACCGTTCCTACTCGATCATCGGGCAGCTGACCAGCTTCCTCAAGCCAAACCTCATCAATGAGCTGCGCGCGCAGTACTCGCGCGAGGTTCGTCCTCGGCTGGCCAACGTGGAAGCCCCCAATGTCACCAACGCGATCGGAAGGTTCGGCACGGTCAACTTCCTGCCGACGACCCAGTTCGACTGGCGCGTGCAGATCTTCAACAACCTGACGCTGATCAAGGGGAACCACAGCTTCAAGTTTGGCGCCGAGGTCAACCACGTCTTCGCGGACCAGACCTTCGCCTTCAACCAGTTCGGGGTCTTCAACGTGCAGGGGACGAACCCGAACACGTTGCTCGACATTCTCTCGTACACGCCCTCGATCACGACGGGAGTGGTCAACCGCTTCGATTCCACCGACGTGACCTACCTGCGACAGCTTGGAAACGGCCGGCTGGACCTGACGGTCAACGAGTACGCTGTCTATGCCCAGGACTCCTGGCGCGTCCGTCCCAACCTGACGATCAACTACGGGGTTCGCTGGGAGGGGCAGTACAATCCGGCTCCGGAGGCGACCAACCGCACGCTCGTCGACAAGATTCGCGGGGTCCGGTTCCCCTCCGGCCACACGGTCGATCCGACGACGATTCCCGATGTGACAGACCAGCTGGGACCCCGCCTGGGTCTGGCGTGGGATCCGACGGGCAATGGCAAGACCGTCATCCGCGCTTTCAGCGGGATCTACTACGCGCGGACCCCGATGCTCCTGCTGGCGGCTCCGCTCAACAACTTCCGTGAGATCCCGGGCGATCTCTCGGTGCAGCTGCCCTTCCGGGTTCCGGTGGGCAACCCGAACACCACCATCTACCGCCAGCTGCGGTTGATCGGGATCGATCTCAACAACTTCACGCTCGACAAACTCCCGGTCCTCACGCCGCAACAGATCCAGTCGATCGCCGGCGCGCTCGGGCTGGCCAATTTCGATCCCTTCACGGGAGCGCAGCCGATCACCTGGGCGGATGAGTACAAGAATCCCAAGTCCTACCAGTGGGGTGGCGGAATCGAGCGCGAGATCGCCCGTGGTCTCAACGTCGGCGCCGACTACAGCCAGGTCAACACCCTCTACTTGCAGCGCAACCGGAACATCAACCTTCCGGCCCCGACCTTCCTGGCGGGAGACCCGGCACGTCGGCCCTTCTTTGGCCTGCGGGGAGCGACGGGGCGTCCGGCGATCGATCGCCCGATTCCGAGTCTGGGCAGCGTTCAGGTCCGCGAGTCGACGGGCCGCTCCGTCTACCAGGCATTGGTTCTGCGTGCCAACTATCGCAGCAAGTACGCCCAGTTCAACGCCTTCTACACCCTCTCGCGGTCCCTCTCCGATGACGACAACGAGCGGGACGCGGGGGGAATCTCCTTCGAGAACGCCTACGATCTCCGGCCCGAGTTCAGCTTCTCGCGGCTCGATCGGCGGCATCAGTTCGTCGCCAACACCGTCGTCTTCCTGCCGCTCGGCTTCGAGGCGTCGAGTGCGATCCGGATGCGTTCGGGCCTGCCCGTCGACGCGTCGGTCGGGTCGGACTTCAACGAGGACATCGGTGGCCCGGATCGGCCGTACTCGGCTCCCGGCGTGCCCTTCGTCCGCAACGGGTTCCGCAACCTGGCGACCTATGAGATCGACCTGCGCCTCCAGAAGGGGATCTCCCTCGGCGACTCGCGCCGCTTGACCTTCTCGGCCGAGTTCTTCAACCTCCTCAATATGGAGAACATCCAGCTCTCCGGGGCCCAGGTGACCAACTACTGCGCGGCGCCAGTTCCGCGGGACTGCGGGTTCGCTGCCCCGACCAACCGCAACTTCCTCCGCGTCAAGGACGTCAACGGCAACTACCTGCTCAACAACAATCCGGGAGCTCCCTTCCAGATGCAGTTGGGGGCACGGTTGCAGTTCTAGTCTGCCATTCCGGATCGGTGGAACCTTCCCCGCAACGGGAGGGGACAAAGAACAAGGGCCTGGGAGATCATCAACGTCTCCCGGGCCCTTGTTCTTCGAGTGAAGAGAAGATATCTCACGCGAAGACGCGAAGAAAAGAGGTGGATCCGTGGATTGACAGAGAGGTACAAGAGGCTCAAGCCGGTTTTTCTCTCTAACATCCGCGGGCGGTTGCCAGTCCTCTCCTGCAGAAGCTACGCGGTGAGGAGGGCGAGGATCTCCTGGCTGTGGCCGTCGGGTTTGACCTTCGGGAAGGCGTGCGCGATGCGGCCCTCTTCGTCGATGACGTAGGTGATCCGGGCGACTCCCCAGTACTTCTTGCCGTACATACTCTTCTCGACCCAGGCGCCATACTTCTCGATCATGGTGTGATCGGGATCGGAGAGGAGCGGGAAGGGCAGGGAGTGCTTCTCCACAAATTTCTGATGCGAGGCGACCTCATCGGCGCTGACGCCGATCACCTCGACGCCGTGTTGCTGCAGCAACGAGTAGTCGTCACGGAAGCCACACGCCTCGGTCGTGCAGCCGGGGGTCAGGTCCTTGGGATAGAAGTAGAGGACCACCTTCTTCCCTTTGAAGTCAGAGAGCTTGACGGTCTTGCCTGCCGCATTCTTGAGGCTGAAGGCTGGAGCCTTGCCGCCGACGGGGAGGAGGGAGCTCGTCTCGCTGGCCGAGGTCGCTTTCTTGGCTGGCATGGTCGGTTCTCCTTTCGATGTTGCGAAGTTGTCTGTCGATCATCGACGGGGAAATTGATCAGGGTTGTCGGTGAAGAGCGCGTCCACCCCGTAGGTGTAGAGGAAGCGCTCCATCTCCGCCCGCACTGATGGGTAAGATCCAATCGATGACGAGCGGAAGGTGTAGGGAGTGACGGTCAGTCCTGCCTCATGGGCGCGGGAGACCAGGGCGGGATCGTTCTCGATCAGCCGCTTGGCGGGGCCGATGCCGTTGGCAAAGCCGGCGATGCGGTCGAGTCCGTCGCGCTGGAGCCATTCTCCCTGCGGGTCGCTGTTGAGAAGGAAGACGAGGGGAAGCCGGCATTTCAGCTCGTCGCGGAGAATCTGCAGGCTCTGCCGGCTGAAGGACTGGAGGATGACCGGGGTGGCGGGATCGGCGCCCGGTTGGTCGAGCCGATTGCGACGCAGGACCTCCATGACCAGCCGCTCCATCGAGAAGCCTCGTGCGCCGTAGGCCTCCGGGGCCTTTGTCTCCGGGTAGAGACCGGCGTGTCCACGGACAAGGTCGATCGCCTCCTGCCAGGTGGGAACCCGGGTCCCGGTGAAATCGGTGTGGAACCAGCTGCCCGCGTCCAGTTGGCGAATCTCGTCGAGCGTGAAGTCGGCGACATACCAGCGACGCTGGGAGCCTTCCTCCCGGAAGCGGTCCGGGAAGATGGTCTCGACATCGGTGGTCCGTTCGAGGGTCTCGTCGTGCAGGCAGACGAGCTGGCCATCCCGCGTGATCTGGAGATCCTGCTCGACATAGTCGGCCCCTTGATCAAGGGCCAGCTGATAGGCGGCGAGGGTATGTTCCGGAGCGTAGGCGGAGGCTCCGCGGTGGGCGACGAGAATCTTTTGACTCAGGCTTCGCTGACCTGACTGCCCTGTCTCCCTGACGCTCATGCGGCGATTCCTCCCGTCCTGATGTCGCAAGGTCAAGAGGAGCCCTCCAAGGAGGCCTGCCAGCAGCAGTCCGATTGCCAGCATCTGACGTCCCCGCTCTCGGCGTATTGGCAAGTTGTTCCGGGTCATAGTCACTCCCCATTCTCAACTGAGCTGAATCTACCGGGTGGAGTCGCTCCACGGTCTTCCGCGCAGCCTGTTTCCGCCCGTCGGATGATACATCGATCTGCCGCCGGGGCAAAAAAACTTTTTGCCGATGGGAGGGGTTGGCTGGGATCGATCCGTTCCGTGGTATGGTACCAATCAGTTGGTCTTTCCGGTCTGGCAACTTCGCAACAAGGCGCTCCATAGAGATCCATAGAGCTCAATAGAGAGGGAAGCGAGCGTCTGAGGCCGGCAGGAAAGGGTTGGACTGGAACGGGACAAGTGAAACAGGACAAGTCAAATGGGGCAAACAGAGGGAACGGACCGGGTCACAGAGGGGGAGACGATGAGCGGACTGGTCGTCCGGCTGGCCGGTATCGAGCCACCGGTTACCAAGATCTTCGACCAGGAAGTGATCACCATCGGAACGGCGACCGATTGCGACCTGCGCATCGACTCGCTGCCGGGGGTGCTTCCTCCCGACGCCACCATCATCACGCTCCGGCGTCGGGAGGGGACCGACCCCACCTACCGCATCACCACGGTCGATCCGATGGCCGGGATGACCCGCGACGGCGAAACGATCGCCATCGGAGAGGCGGTCCATGATGGCGACACCTTCTTTTTTGGGGCGACGGGTATTCGGGTTCGCTTCTTCTTCCTGAGCGTCCCGGAGACGATTACCGAGTCGTTGATGCGCGGCAATCTCGTGCTCGCCTCGGCGCGTTCCGGGCGGCCTGCCCTCCGCGAAGCGCGGCGCAAGCGCGTCGTGCCGCGGACCGATGTCGCCATCGTCTTCGTCAAGCAGCTGATTCGGGAACTGGTCGCCGAGATCCCGCGGCGAGTCCTCTACGCCATCGTCGGAGTCGCAGCCTTTCTCTTGATCACCTTCCTCTACTTCAACACCTTCAGTCTGCTGGTGACCCGCAGCAACAACAAAGCGATCAGCGAGATCAAGGATACGCTCGGGGAGACTCGTCAGGAGATCGACAAGATCCGCGCGGAGCTCAAGCAGGCGCGCGAAGAGTCGGCGATTATGCGCTCCTCGCTCTCCCTCCCCGAAACGGTAGTCAAGAACTATGGTCCAGGCGTCTGTCTGATCTACGGCACCTACTTCTTCATCGATCCGCGGGTTGGCCGGGAGGTCCGTTTTCGCGAGGGAGGGGCCGGAGACAACCCGATCGGTCCAAATGGGGAGGTTCTGCTGACGGCCGATGGCAACGGCCGCTCCTACGAGATCGAGTTCATCGGTACTGGCTTTGTCGTCGAGAAGGGGCTGATTCTCACCAACCGCCACGTCGTCCACGCCTGGGAGGAGGACGATCTGACCAGCCTCATTCGCATGCGCGGGTATCGCCCCCGCCTGCGGGAGGTCTTTGCCTACTTCCCCCAACTCCGCGAGCCCTTTCCGCTGCGCGTCGTCGAGGTGATGGAGGATCAGGATGTCGCCCTCTGCCGCTTCGAGCCGACCGAGGAGTCGCCCCTGCCAATCCTTCCTCTCGAAGAGGATCTCGATCGAGTCATCAGCGGCCAACAGATGGTCTTGATCGGCTATCCGGCCGGCCTGGAAGGATTGGTCGCGCGCTTCACTGACCGCGGTCGAACCGCGACGCGCAATTTTGGCAATCTCTCCTTCCGGATGCAGCTCAACGAATTGGCGTCCAATGGTCGGATTCGCCCCCAGGCGACACAGGGCTACATCAGCGATGTCTCCCCGCAGTTGACCTATGACGCGCGGACGGATGAAGGAGGATCGGGAGGTCCTGTCTTTGGCAGTAGCGGGCGGGTCATCGGGATCAATCAGGCCATCCTCTTCAACTCACAGGCGTCGACCACCTTTGGAGTCCCGATCCGCTTTGGCATCGAGCTTCTCCGCAAGCACTCCGCCACCACGATGCGGGCCGCGAAGAGGCTCAATCCGGCCGGCTAGGCAGACGCTTCCAGTGGCGAACCCGCCGCACCATCGCCGGGCGGAGGCTCCGCCAATCAACGCGACGCAGCAGATCGAAGGGCCGACGAAGGTAGTGCCAGCGGGAGACCGCCGGACTGGGTGGACCGTCGGCTTCCGCGCGACCGTAGAGTTGGCGCAGGTGCTCCCGGGATGGAGCGAGGAACCCCATCAATGCCCGGAGTTTCCGCCAGGGATGTCGTCCCAGGTCAAAGTATTCGAAGAAGCGAGCCGCCTCCGCGAACTGCTCGTGAGACGGCAGCATGGCTGTTTCGAAGAGCAGGGCGAGATCCGGGTGGGCCGCATCGACTTCGAGGGCTTCGAGATTGGCCACCTCGAGGTGATGGACCGCCTGCTCCGCCAGTGGCACGAGGCCCGGGAAGCCGAGTTGCGCGGCGAGTCGGCGGGCCAGATCGAAGCTCTCCGGCGCCTTCCGGGTCAGGAAGAAGAGGTCTGCGAGGGTCCGCAGGATGACGTGGCCGCTCTGCAGGTCGACCATGCTGTGGTGGATGAGGTGCAGGGCGAGGTCGCCGGGCGAGGGCAGCGGCAGGAACCCCGCCTCCATCGAGCGGGCCCGCCCCCACAGCTCTGAAAAACCGACCGACTGTTCGCTCGAGACGACTTGAAAGGCTCGGTGGTGCAGTTCGACGACGATTCCGGAGGGGCCCCGTCGCGGCCAAAGGTGGTTGCGCTGGTTGGGCAGCCGCTGGCTGTCCCGAACTTTGCGCTGTCCGGGCAGCGGGTGATACTGGTACCGGGCGAGGAGCTCGTCCGCCGCCCGCACATCCTCCGGAGCGACGAGCAGGTCGATGTCGACGGCCGGACGCAGACCCGGCTGTGGGTAGTACCCGGCCAGCATCAGCGCCGCCCCCTTGAGGGGCAGGGAAGGGATGCCTTGCGCCTGGAGCAGGCCGATCAGGTTTCGTACCTCGCGCAGGTAGGCCAGCTCCCGTGCCGCCCACTCCTCCGCCTGCGTCCGCAGGTAGGTCCGCAAGTCGGATGGCAGCCGAAGGGTCAGATCCTCCTGATCCTCGCGGGCGTGCGTCAGATTGAACCGGACAAGGGGAAGGATCTGGAGGTGGCTTCCACGGTTTCGCACCACTTCCCAATCGATGGTCGACGCCTGTTCGATCAGCAGACGTCGCAACCGGTGGCCGCTGGCGGTGGTGGGGAGCAGGCCGCTCAAAAGAAATTTTTCAGCTGTCGTCCAGCTCACGTGCCTCCTCCTGGCGCCAGTCACATCGAGTTACCAAGGACGCTAGTATGACGGGAGCGCCCCCACTTTGTCGACTCATTCAGGGGAGGCGCGAGTAAGCCGAAGAGAGGACCAACGAGAAGAGAGAGGAGAAGAGGCGCTCATGAAGAGGTCAGTCGTTGGGTGGATTTACGGGGGAGTAATCGGAGCCTCGCTGGTCGGGTTGGGGGACGCTGTCTACCTGACCGTGCAGCACCTCACCGGGCAGAGCGTGCGCTGCACGATCGTCAGTGGTTGCTCGGCGGTGCTGGCCAGCCGCTATGCTGTGATCGCCGGCATCCCGACCGCGGCCTATGGCGTCATGGCCTACTTCCTGGCCTTCAGTCTGGCGGTCCTCCTTCTCTTCGGCAGCGGAAGGGAGGGGCGACGCCTGCGCCTGGCCCTCTGCCTGCTCGCAGGCGTCATGGGGGCGGCGACCCTCTGGTTCCTCTATCTGCAGACCTTTGTGCTGCGGGCCTACTGCTCCTTCTGCCTGCTCTCGGCCAGCGCCACGCTGCTGATCGTCCTGCTCTCCCTTCTCGGATGGAGGGCGGGCGCGAACGATCCGAGCTGACCAGAGAGCCGGGAGCAGCCCGGCTCAGCGTAACCGTCGGTCGATCTCCTTGCGCAGCTGATCCAGCGTATAGCTTTCAAAGGGAAGCGCCTCGCCATTGATGAGGAGGGTCGGCGTGCCGGTCACATTGCGGCTCGCTCCCTCCCGCTGATCGCCGCTGACGATCGCAAAGGCACGCGGACTCTGCATGTCCTGGATGAACCTCGGGATATCCAGACCGGACTGGCGGGCATAGTCGACCAGCTGCGGTACGACATCGGGCAGCCCACTCCAGGTGGACTGGTTCTGGTAGAGCAGGTTGTGCATCTCCCAGAAGCTGCCCTGGAAGCTGGCCGCCACCGCCGCGAGCGCGGCCGGTTGCGCGTTCGGGTGAATCTGGGTAAGTGGGTAGTGGCGGTAGACGAAGCGCAGCCGTTCGCCATACTCCTTCTTCAGTTTGGTGAGGTCGGGGTGGAGCTGACCGCATGGCGGGCACTGGTAGTCGCCAAACTCTTCGAGGGTGACGACGTCGCTCTTTTCGACCGGGCCAGGAGTCGGCGATGAAGCAGGGATCGGAGGCGCGGGAGATGGTTGTGCTCCCTCGGCGGCGGGCGCCGATGCGGAGTCTGACGGCGCGGCAGTCTGATTGGACGATTGTTGAGAGGATTGGTAGAGCCAGAATCCTCCTCCGGCGGCAAGAAGCAGA
>JBEIJP010000090.1:0-8601 GCA_040380245.1 Acidobacteriota bacterium
ATCCGTCCTATCCGTCCTATCCGTCCTATCCGTCCTATTTCTCCTATATCAACTTGTCGATCACCGTCCCGCCGAAATCGGTGAGCCGCTCATTCCGGCCATTGTGGAGGTAGGTCAGCTTCATCTGATCGAGACCCAGGAGGTGCAGCATCGTCGCGTGGAGGTCGCGGGGGTGGTAGCGCTCTCCGACCGTCTTGAAGCCAAGTTCATCGGTCTCGCCGATGACCTGGCCGCCCTTGACACCGCCGCCAGCCATCCACATCGTGAAGCCGGTCGGGTTATGATCCCGCCCTTTGCCGTTCTCCGAAACAGGCGTCCGGCCAAACTCGGAGCCCCAGATGACCAGCGTCTCATCGAGGAGGCCGCGGCTCTTGAGATCCTTGAGGAGCCCGGCAATTGGCTTGTCGGTCCAGCGGCACATCTGCTCGTGGTTGGTCTTGACGTTGTCGTGGGCATCCCACTGGACACTGACGGGGCCTCCCCCGGAGAAGAGGAGGACGAAGCGGACCCCCCGCTCCACCAGCCGCCGCGCGAGCAGGCAGCGGGTGCCGAACTCACGGGTCTCTTTCTCATCGACGCCATAGAGAGCACGAGTCGCGGCAGTCTCTCGGGTCAGATCGACCGCTTCCGGAGCGTGCTGCTGCATCCGGTAGGCCAGTTCGTAGGAGGCGAGGCGGGCAGAGAGTTCGTCGTCTGCGTTCGGCGCGTGGAGGGAGTTGAGATCACGCAGGTAGTCGAGAAGGCGCCGCTGTTGGCCGCGTCCGATCTCCTTCGGCGGGGCGAGGTGGAGGATCGGGGTCGCGCCATTGCGCAGCACCGTTCCCTGGTGGACGGTCGGGAGGTAGCCCGCGCCCCACATCGGAGCGCCCCCCTCGGGCAGGCCTTCCGGTTGGGTCATGACGCAGTAGGCGGGGAGGTTCTCGCTCTCACTGCCGAGACCGTAGGTCACCCAGGATCCGAGGCTGGGATGGGCCGCGAGAACACGCCCCGAGACCATCTGGTACATCGCCGGCGCGTGGACAAAACTCTCGGTGTAGCAGGATCGGATGACGGCCAGGTCATCGGCGCACGTCGCCAGGTGCGGGTAGAGGTCGGAGATATCGATGCCGGCCTGGCCGTACTTGCGAAAGCCCCAGGCGCTGCGCATCAGCGGAGTCCCCGTCTTGACGAACTGGCTCTTGAGTGCTCCAAAGCTGGCGGGCATCTGCTGGCCGTGCAGCTTGTCGAGCACGGGCTTGGGATCGAAGGTCTCCATCTGGCTTGGACCGCCGACCATGAAGAGAAAGATGACCGACTTGGCCTTGGCGGGAAAGTGAGGAGCTCGTGGAGCCAGTGGATTGCCGCCGGTGACGGGTCGGTCCGGAGTCGAGGAGGAGGCCGCCGCGGCGTCCCGGGCGAGGAGGCTGGAGAGGGCGACCGCGCCAAATCCGTGAGCCGCCTGGCTGAGAAAGGTGCGCCGATCGTGGGTCAGATTCCAGTGTTCAGTTCCCTGCTTGCGTCTCATAGCCGATTACCTCACGTAGAGAAACTCGTTCAGATTCATGGTCGCCAGGCAAAGGTCGACCCAGGCGGCTGCCGCCGCGGGGGAGAGTCCAGCCGGCGGATTGGGGAGCGTGGCGATCGGTTCGCCCTGAAGACGCCGCTGCTCGATGAGGCGGGCCTGCGCGGTCAGGAAGGTCCGCGCCAGGCGAAGCTCATCGGCTCGGGCCGGTCGTCCCATCGTCAACTGATAGAGATGGGAGATCGTCCGGGTTGGCTCCCGGCCCGCCTCGCGCAGGACACGTCCGGCGAGCACGCGACTCTGCTCCAGCATGAAGCCGCTGTTGAGGAGGGTCAGTGACTGGAGCGCGTGCACGCTGGTGGTGCGCGCGCCGCAGGAACTCATCATGTCCGGGGAGTCGAAGGCGACGAACATCGGCAAGCGGACATTGCGCTTGCGCAGCAGGTAGAGGCTGCGCCGGGTATGCTGGCGCGGATCCGGGTGGACCGGCCAGAGGTTGTCCGGCTCGAACTCGGTGAAGATCGTGTCATAGACCTCGGGTTCGAGTGGAACCCGGATGGGTGGACCGTTGAGCTGCTCGGTGAGGTTCCCCGAGGCGGCGAGGATGGCGTCACGAAGCGCCTCGCCATCGAGCCGCTGGCGGTTCATCCGCCAGAACCAGAGATTGCCTGGGTCGATCGCCGCCTTGCGCGGATCACTGTCCGACCGCTGCTGGTAGGTGTTCGAGAGAAGCATCTGCCGGTGGACAGCCTTGAGCGACCACCCCTGCCGAACCAGCTCGGTGGCGAGCCAGTCGAGCAGCGCCGGGTGGGTCGGAGCCATGCCGTTGCGCCCAAAGTCGTTGGGCGTGGCGACGATCCCGCGGCCAAAATGGTAGTGCCAGAGCCGGTTGACGATGACGCGCGCCGTCAGCGGATGGTCCGGGCGGGTGAGCCACTCGGCGAGCGCGAGCTTGCGACCGGTCGCCTTGAAGTTGCCCTTCTCAACCGGCTTGACGGTGGCCTCCCACGGCGCGTCGGGCGGCAGCAGCGCGGTCAGAAAGCCGGGAGCGACCTCGGCGCCGGGACGGTGCGGATCCCCGGCCTTGAGGATATGCTGAGTGGGCACCGGCCACTTGATGTCCGAGACGGCGAGAGCCTTCGGCAGCGGCTCCGGTGCGAAGAGTTCGAGGCGGTGCATCTGCTGGCGTAACCCGGCCCGACGCTCCCGATCCTCCGGCGTCAGGACGGCGAGGATCTCCTCCCAGCTGACGTTGAGCATCCGCTGGGCGTCCTTGGCCAGCATCTTCTCCTCTTCGGTCCGTTGATCAGCGGGCCTGGTCAGGGCCGCGGCGAAGGTCGGTTCGAGCGCCGCACGCTTCTCTTCGCGCAGGCGGTCGCGGTAGGGCTTCTCGATCGCGCTGATCTGCTCGCGAATCGGCTTCAACTTCTCCTTGTGCGCCGCGACCGCGGCTTCATGCGCCGTCTGCTCCTCTTTGGTCGGCTTGGTATAATCCTGATTGTCGGAGGCGGCGAAGAAGGCCTGCAGTCGGTAGTAGTCGGCTTGCAGAATCGGATCAAACTTGTGATCGTGGCAGCGGGCACAACCGACGGTCAGCCCGAGGATCCCATTGCCGACGCCAAACATCACCTCGGTCAGCCACTCCTGGCGGTTGAGCGCCTCGTCCTGATTGCCAGCGACGACGTGCTGTGGACCAGCCCGGAGGAAACCGGTCGCGACCCGCATCTCGAAGTCGTCGGGGGCGATCTCGTCGCCGGCCAACTGCTCGAGCAGAAAGCGGTCGTAGCGCTTATCTTCATTGAAGGAGCGGATGACATAGTCGCGGTAGCGCCACGCCTGCTCCCGATCCTGGTCGAGCTCAAAGCCGTTGGTCTCGGCGAAGCGAACGACGTCAAGCCAGTGTTGTGCCCAGCGTTCCCCGTAGCGGGGGGAGGCCAGCAACCGATCGACGACCTTGCGGTAGGCGTCCGGGGAGGAGTCGGCGAGGAAGGCCTCAGTCTCGGCAGGGGTCGGGGGGAGCCCCGTCAGGTCGTAGGTCACCCGACGCAGCAACGTCCGCTTGTCGGCGGCGGGCGATGGCGCCAGCCGATTGGCCTCCAGACCCGCCAGGATGAAGGCGTCGATCGGGTTGGCCACCCAGTCCGCCTGGCCCACCTGCGGGACCTGAGGAACCCGAGGCGGCTGGAAGGCCCAGTACTGGCGATCCGCCGCCGTGATCCTTTGCCGTCCCAGGTCGCCCGGGCCACTCGCCCGCGCCAGCGGCGTCTCTTCCGGCCACGCCGCCCCCTCGTCGATCCAGCGGCGGAGCAGGTCGATCTGCTCGGCACTCAGTTCGCCCCCGAGCGGCATGCGCGGACTCGCCTGGCCCGTCACATACTGGATCAGCAGGCTCTCCGCTGCCTTGCCGGGGCGAATCGCCACGCCGCGTCCACCTCCCCGCAGTGCCCGTTCCCGTGTTCGCAGGTCCAGACCGCTCATCGCGTCCTCGCCGTGGCACTGCAGACAGGCCTGCTGGAGGATCGCCATCGCCTGGCGCGGTAGTTCCGATGCCGCCCGGACCTCTCCCCTCCCGGTTCCCCACGATAGACCCAATGGACGATCGATCGCCACCGCCCACCAGGCCAGGCAGACCACGACAAACAGCCCCTTCACGTGTCGATGATATTTGCTCTTGATCATACGTAATGTCAGAAAGCAGCGGTCAGAACGATCCGACTGCCATCTCCCTACCCCAAAAGATCCATCCGGAAGCAGCCCTCCACTGACGAGGAGACCCTCGGTCAGGGACGACCAGACGTAGGCTCGGGACACATCGTGATTATAGTCACAACTTCTGGTTTGACCAAACCGCGCGGAGTCGATCGGCAAAAGGCGGGGGTGAGTGGTCGGAAATCAGCCACGAACGTGACGTTGCAGGCAGTCGTGGGAGCAGAACGGCTGAACGATCTTGCCGGATCGGAGGGTCACGGCCTCCCTGGTGGAGACGAAGGCGCCGCAGGCCAGGCAGCGCAGCATCTGCGGGGCGGCGGTGGCCGCGTCTGGAACCACGATCTGGCGGAGAGTCCGCACATCCCGCATCGTCCCGAAGAGGAGATGGCGCAGCCGCGCGATCGACTTCATAACAAAGACGATCACCGCGAAGAGGAAGACGACGGCCAGGCAACGGAAGATGAAGAGCAAGGTATCTCCAGGAGGATGGCTCAGGGGGTTGGCGGCGTCTCGGAGGGCCCGTGGTCAAGGACACTGCGGGGGCCCGCGGGGCTCTTGGAGCGAGCCGTCGTCAGCTCCCCGCGCACCTGGGCAATCGTTGTCGGATCGATCCCCCGCCCTTCGAGCTGGCTCAGCAGCCGCTCGGCCTCATCCAGCTTCTGGCCCGTCCGAATGTAGGAGGCGATCAGGAGAAAGGTCGCCCCGGGGTTCTCTGGGGTGATCGTCAACGATTGGGAGGCCCATTTGATCGCCTCGTTGTAGTTGCCAAGCATAAAGTTGGACATCCCGAGACCGGCGAGCGTACGGCTGTCCTGGGCGTTGATCCGCTGCGCCTGTTCGAGGAAGGGGAGCGCCTCCTCCGGGCGTCCTGTCTGGATCATCTGATCGGCGGCATCGAGCTGGGCCTCGACATCCTGCGGATTCTGCTTCGCTCGGTCGACCTGCTGGCGAGCCTGATCCGCTCCCGGAGCGCCGGCGGCGGCGGCTCCCGCAATCGTCTGATTGAGGGCGCGCTCCACTCCGAGCCGGTACTGGGTATTCGAAATCTTGAATCCGATGTAGAGCCCGAGAACCAGGCACATTGCGACAATCGCCCATTTCGGAAGTGAATACTTCATACCTCTCCATCCGTACCGAGCCCGAAAAGTCGGCTCACCTGCCTGCCAAGGGGCTTCTGCCTTTCCACAAAGGCCTGCGGACGATCGATCCCGATCAGAAACCAGATTCGTGGAGCGAGTCCAATTGAGGATTCGCCGCGCGAATCCTGTTGAAGATTCGCCGCGCGAATCCTGTTGAAGATTCGCCGTGCGAATCCAATGGAAGATTCGTGGAGCGAATCCGATTGAAGATTCGTGGAGCGAATCTATAAGCCGAATTCTGTCCGGGCGCGCGACGAATCGCTTGCCCTGGGTAATCATTCATCTGGGCGGGCCATTACTGGACCGCTCGTGCGACCTACCCGGAGACGGTTCCGGGGCCACATCGACCGGGGTCGAAGGGGGCCACCGGAGTTGAGCCGGACCAGCGTTGGGACCGTCTCCCTATTTGGTCTTGCACCGCAGGGGGTTTGCCTAGCCGAGTATGTCGCCACACTCGCTGGTGATGCCTTTACCTCACCGTTTCACCATCGCCCGCCCCGCGCAAGCGAGGGGGTAGGGCTGTCTCTTCTCTGTTGCACTCTTCCGTCGGGTCGCCCCGCCTGGCCGTTAGCCAGCCTGCTGTCCTATGGTGTTCGGACTTTCCTCTACCCGGCCCGACTCCCTGACGGGAATGGGCGAGGGCAGCGATCACCCGATCTGCTCCACGATCTTCAACAGCGCCGAGTGTACCACAGCGACCAGTCGACGCGAAGTGGGGCGAAGTGGGGCGAAGTGGGGCGAAGTGGGGCGGGAATGCGTCAATTGACAGCCGAACCGGGGATTTCATATGATCTGCCCTCGCGTCAGTTCTATGGATCCGTGCCGTTGCGCGTCGTTGGCGGATCGATCCACCAGGACTCGCGGACACCATCTGCGGAGACTCCGCCAATGGACACTACCAAAGTTCGCCAGCGCAAGGAGTAAAAGACGTTGGAAGATTGGGCACCCGCTTGTTGTGGATCCGGCTGCGCCGTCTGCGTACTGGACACCCTCGACGAGTTCCCTCAGCCAAAGAAGAGAGAAGAGGCCGTGGACGACCCGGCCGCGCTCTGCTGTGAGTCGGGATGTACGGTCTGCGTGCTTGACCTTGCCAATCCGGAGAGCCGGACGGACGCAGCGCCCCCCCTGGAGCCCCTCCTGGCGGCCTTCGAGGGGGCGGTGACGGTGGCAGGGTCTGGCGGGCCAGCGGACGGGGAGAGAGGGGCAGGGAGAGGCGAGGCGGGCGCCTGTGCCTCGACCTCTTCCACAGCAGCGTAGCGATATCGACGCCCGCTTTCGATCCTGGAAGCGAGGCCGGACACCCCGGAAGATCACCGGACGACCCGAAGAGACACTCAACCTGCGAGAGGTCTGCCGAGGACCTTTCACCAGAGTACGGCGGCAGGCGGGCAGCCTGTCGATCCGGAAGGAGACTGTATGGCTACTGACGTCCATTCCGCGAGCGGAACCGCCCGGGGGGCACAGGCCCCGGATCCCTACATTGCCCCGAGCGCGAGCATCGCGGAGTTTACGCCGCGGGCAGTGATTCTGGGAGCCATCTTCGGGATCATCTTTGGAGCCTCGACGGTCTACCTGGGTCTCAAGGTGGGACTGACCGTGAGCGCCTCGATTCCGATCGCGGTGCTCTCGATCACGGTACTACGGCTGCTCGGACGGTCGACGATCCTCGAGAACAACATCGTCCAGACGACCGGTTCGGCAGCGGAGTCGATCGCCGCCGGGATCGTCTTCACGATTCCCGCGCTGCTGATCCTCGGGCTCGACCTTGACATCACGCGGACCTCGCTGATCGCCGCGGCGGGCGGACTGCTCGGGGTCTTGCTGATGATCCCGCTGCGGCGCTCGCTGATCGTCAACGAGCACGGAACGCTGCCCTACCCGGAGGGAACGGCCTGCGCCGAGGTGCTGATCGTCGGGGAGAAGGGCGGCAGTGACGCGAGGACGGTCTTTCTCGGATTCGGGGTCGGGCTGATCTACAAGTTTCTGATGTCCGGCTTCAAACTGTGGAAAGAGATTCCCGCCAAGGTCCTCAGCTGGTTTCAAGGGGCACGCGTCGCGGCGGAGATCTCGCCGGAGCTGCTCGGAGTCGGCTACATCATCGGCCCGCGTGTCGCGTCCTATATGCTGGGCGGCGGGGTGATTGCGGCGCTGGTGCTGACCCCGCTGATCAAGTTCTTCGGGGCTGGACTAACGACCAACATCTTCCCGGCGGCCCCGGGTGAGCTGATCGGCAACATGAGCGCGAGCCTCGTCTTCGATCGGTACGTGCGCTACATCGCGGCGGGGGCGGTGGCGGCCGGCGGGATCATCAGCCTGGTCCGCTCGCTGCCGACGATCGTCCAGGCCTTCCAGGCGGGCGTCCGCAATTTCCGTGGCGGAGCGCAGGCGGTGGTGCTACGTACCGAGCGCGACATTCCGATTCCAGTAGCGGTGGTGGGAGTTGTGCTGCTGCTGATTGGGATCACGCTCATCCCGCAGTTGGAGGTCGACTGGATCTCATCGTTGTTGATCCTGGTCTTCGGCTTCTTCTTCGTGACGGTCTCGTCGCGGATCTGCGGACAGATCGGGTCGACCTCGAATCCGATCTCGGGGATGACGATCGCCACCTTGCTCTTCACCTCGCTGATCTTTCTGGTGCTGGGGCGGATGGGCCCGGGGGAGCGGGTGATCGCGCTGACGGTCGGGGCGATCGTCTGCGTCGCGGCCGCCAATGCCGGCAACACCTCGCAGGATCTCAAGACGGGTTTTCTGGTCGGCGCGACGCCGAAATGGCAACAGATCGGGCTGCTGATCGGGGCGCTGACCTCGGCGCTGGTCATCGGCTGGACGCTCGATTTTCTCAATCGGTCGGCCATCAACCTGCTGCCAGTCCACTACCCCGGCTATGTCGTGGCGTCCGATCAGATTCGGGGAGTCTATACCGATACACCGCCAGCCCCGGATGGCAAGACCTACCGCTACACGCAATTTCCAGTCGAGGTCTCGATCAACGGGGGCCGGGGAGTGATCCCGGCCGGGAAGTACCTGGTCGGGGAGGACGGCGAGATCCACTACCTGGTCAACCCTGGAGTCGGAGGAATCCGGCAAGGGATGACGGCGACGCTCCCCCCCGGCGCGGCGGAACGGACGTTTACCGCTGGCCCCACGGTGTCGCTGGCGGGACCGGCGCGCGGACTCGACGACCAGATGTACGAGCGGGTGGTCGTCCGGGAGGAGGGGCGCGAGTGGACACTCCTCGTCGACACGACAGGG
>JBEIJP010000091.1:0-8600 GCA_040380245.1 Acidobacteriota bacterium
CCAGGGTCTCGCCGATCGGGAAGGGACTGCTGCCGTCGTTGCCCGTGATCACCGTGGTCACGCCTTGTGTGATGTAGGGGAGATTCGCCCGGCGCGCCGTGGAAGACAGATCCTCCGCAGTGTGGGTGTGGGGATCGATGAAGCCCGGCGCCACCACCATTCCCTGCGCGTCGATCTCGCGGACCGGCTCCCAGCGGGCGGACGCCACGCCTTCCGCCGCCGTCGGCGGTCCAACATACACGATCCGGTCCCCAGCGATGGCCACCACTCCGCGGTAGGGGGCGCCGCCCATTCCGTCGTGGATCTCTCCATTGCGGATCAACAGATCGATTGGCCGCCGACGGGATGGAGCCTGTTGCCCGGCCCCTCTCAGCTCGCGCTCGAAGAAGCCTGCCGCCGCCTGGAAGGTCTCGATCCAACGGCGATGGAGCAGAAAGTCGTGGACCTCGTCGGGGTAGACCTTCAGCTCGTGGGGGACCCCCACCGCCCGGAGTCGGCGGACGAGGTCGACCGTTTGCGAAAAGGCGACGTTGCGATCGTCGTCCCCGTGGATCAGCAGGACGGGGGAGCGCCAGCTCTCGACCGCGGCGAGCGGCGAGGACTCCCGCGCGATCCGCATCGCTTCCCGGTCTCCACTGCCATTCAGACGCGAAAACCAGTCGTGCACCCCGTGGAGGTCGACCCCCGCCGCGAAGAGATCCGAGTTGCGCGCCAGTCCGAGCGCGACGAGGAAGCCTCCATAGCTCCCTCCCCAGAGCCCAATGCGCCCTGCGTCGATCTCCGGTCGCGCGCGCAGCCAGTGGGCCGCCGCCAGGATGTCCTGGTACTCCGCCGCTCCCCGCCCGCCTCCGTTGCGGGCCATCCGGAATGCGCGTCCATATCCCGTCCCCAACCGATAGTTGACTGAGAGTACGGCATACCCCCGGCTGGCAAGGTACTGGTTGAAGCTGTAGGCGTGGTGGTAGTACCCCCGGTTGTGCCAGCCCAGCATCATCTGCCGATTGGGGCCCCCGTGCATGAAGAGAACGGCGGGCAGCCGCTCGCCGGCTTGTCTCCGCGAGGGCAGAAAGAGCTGTCCGTGGACGGTCATCCCGTCCCCCGAGGTGAAGGTGACCGCTTCCGGGGTGACCAGCGTCGAGGGCGCCGGGAAGTCTGACGGGTGAGTCTCTGCCGCGACGCGGACCACCGCTCCGTCCGCCCGCTTCCAGCGAATCCCGGCCGGCTCGCGATCCGTCGACGAGAGCCAGGCCAGCTCCTGGCCGTTGGCCAGGACGACGGGTCGCCACTCGAGCCCCGTCCCTGTGGTGACGGGACCTGGACTGCCCCCCGTCACACCAACCCGCCAGAGGTGGCGTCGGTGGAGGTCCCCGCAGTTGGAGGAGAAGACGACCTCTCGACGATCGGGCGTCCACGCCATCTCCTCGTACTCGCACGGCCCGGGCGTCAGCAGTCTCGGCTGGCTCGCTTCTCCCCCCGCTTGTGTCCCGACCGCGTAGAGATGGAGCCACCCATCCATCTCCGACGAGAAGACCAGCTGGTCATCCGCGGCCCAGTGCAGGCGGTTCTCCCCGGCGATCATCGGCATGGCGTCGGTCGGTTCCGCGCCGCTGCGCCAGATTTCCCGCACGGCTCGGTTCTGGTTCTCCCCGCCGACCTCCAGCACCATGATCGACCACGGGTCCGTACTCTCGACGTCCCCCTGACGCCCTGTCGTCTCTCGCGTCGGTTGCCGCAGGAAGGCCACGCGGCGCCCATCGAGCGACCATCGCGGCAGGCTGTCCCGGTCGACCGAGGGCACGAGGTACTCGACACGCTGCCCCGCCACGTCATAGATCCCGATCAGACTGTGCGTCCGTCGCTGGCTGACAAAGGCCAGTCGCTCCCCTCCCGGAGACCATTGCGGCGAATCGATCTGCCCCCGCGCCTGGAAGAGAGGCGCCTCCGGCTCCTTCCTTCGCGCGGCCCCGTCCACCGGGATCTCTCCCAGCCAGAGCAGCCCATCCCGTTGGTAGACCAGCTGTCGACTGACCGGGGAGACAAGGGGACGATCGCCGCGGGCGATGGCCACAACCCGACCCGTGGCGATCTCCACCGCGAGAATGGCCTGGACCGCTCCCGCCGGATCGCTGGTCGGGTTGGGAACCTCTCGGGCGTTGTTCTCACTCCCACCCCGTACGAAGACGATCCACGCCCCATCGTGACTGAACTGGATCGAACTGATCTCCTGTCCCGTATCGCTGTCGAAGCGCGTCAGTTGCCGTGTCCGGCTGCCCCCCTCCTCCGCCAGCCAGATGTTCCGCTTCCCCTGCGCGTTGAAGACCCAGGCGAGCCGTCGTCCTGCCCGATCCGCTACCATCTCTCCCGGAAAGGGGGAACCGACGATCTGCTCGATCGACCACCCCGCGCCCTCGACCGTTCTCCCCCCGGCCGCCTCTCGCCACGGCGCCCACCACCCCAACAACGGTAGCAGGACGATCCAGGCTTTCGACAGACTTCGCCCCCACTGCCTCTTCTTCCATCCCGCTCGATCCGTCCCTGCCATGCCTCTCTTCCTCCCCGTCTTTGCGCCTGGCGCTCCGCGGATAGTCCCGCGTCGTTGCTGAGCCTCTACCGGCGCACCTCCGCCGGTGGGTAGATCGTAAAGCATCAGGTCGGGAAGTCCCAGACTGGACGGGTCGGTTCGGCGGGACGACAAAAAAAAGCGGCAAGGCCTTGACTCACAAAGGCTTGCCGCACGCGTAACTTACACATTTTCGGAAGCGCCTGCTTCCAATGTACTAGACGCTCCCGGAAGCGCACTTTTGTCTCAGGGGCGAATATTTTTTGTCCAGGTGATCGGGGAGACAGTGGTGGTGCGAAGAGGGCCTCAAGCCTTATCTGGGGACTGGGCGAGGAATCGGCCCGTGTGGGAGTCTGGCGCCTGTTTGATCGCCTCGGGAGGGCCGACCGCGACGATCTGGCCGCCATTGGAGCCTCCTTCCGGCCCAAGGTCGATGATCCAGTCGGCGGTGCGGATGACGTCCAGATTGTGCTCGATGACGACGATCGAAGCCCCCGTCTCGAGCAGCCGCCGGAAGGAGGTCAGGAGTTTCTGGATGTCGTCGAAGTGAAGCCCGGTGGTCGGTTCGTCGAAGATGTAGAGCGACTTTTCCCCGGCTTTGCGGCCCAGGTAGGAGGCCAGTTTGACCCGCTGTGCCTCTCCCCCTGAAAGAGTCGTTGCCGATTGCCCGAGCCGCAGGTAGCCAAGTCCGACGTCGTCGAGCACCTTCAGCTTGCCGGCGATGCGCGGCGTCTGGGCGAAGAAGCCGATCGCTTCCCGAACCGTCATCTGGAGGACATCGTGGATCGTCCGCCCCCGGTAGCGGACCTCGAGCAGCGACGATTTGAAACGGGTCCCCTTGCACTCCTCGCAGACCAGTTCGACGTCGGCGAGGAACTGCATCTCCACCGTGACCGTCCCATCCCCATTGCAGACGTCACAACGACCTCCCGCGACGTTGAAGGAGAAGTGCCCCGCGTTGTAGCCCCGTGCCTGCGCTTCCCGCGTCCCGGCGAAGGCCTCCCGGATCGCGTCGTAGACCTTGATATAGGTCACCGGATTCGAACGCGGCGTGCGTCCAATCGGCGACTGATCGACGAGGATGACATCGTCGAGGTGCTTGCCCCCTTCGAGGCTCGAAAACTGGCCGACCGGTCCCTGCCACTCTCCCCGCAGCTGCTTCAACCCGGCATAGAGGCAATCGTGGACGAGGGTCGACTTTCCTGAACCGGAGACTCCCGTGATACAGACCAGGGCCTGCAGTGGAATCTCGACGTCGATGCCGCGCAGGTTGTGCGCGCGCGCTCCGCGGATCGCAATCTGCTGCCGGGCCACCGGTCCATTGCCTGAGATCGCTTTCCGCGGCACCAGTGGATGAATCCCACCCACCTGACACTCTCCCCGCAGGTATTTTCCCGTCAGCGAACTTTCCGCCGTGAGCAGTCCCTGGTAGGTGCCCTCGTAGACGACCTCTCCCCCCAGCTCTCCTGCGCCGGGCCCAATGTCGAGAATGTGGTCAGTCGCCCGCATCATCTCCGCTTCGTGCTCGACCACCAGGACGGTGTTCCCGATGTCCCGCAGATTGTGCAACAGCCGGATCAGGCGGTCGCTGTCGCGTGGGTGCAGCCCAATGCTCGGCTCGTCGAGCACGTAGAGCGCCCCGACCAACGAAGACCCCAGGTGAGTCGCCAGCTGGATGCGCTGGGCCTCGCCCCCGGACAGCGTCGAAGCCAGCCGGTCCAGGGTCAGATAGTCCAGCCCGACGTCGAGCATAAAGCGCAGCCGCGCCCGCACCTCCGCCAGTAACCGGTCGGCGATCGCCAGCTGCTCGGTGGTCAGGGCAGGCGCCGCGAAGAAGGCCGCCGCCTCCCGGATCGACATCCGGCAGACCTCCGGGAGCGTCTGGCCAGCCACCCGCACATCCTGTGCCTCGGGCCGCAGCCGGCCTCCTTGGCACGTCCCACAGATCGTGTACCCCCTGTATTTGGCGATCAGGACCCGCACGTGCAGCTTGTACTTCTTCGTCTCCAACCAGTCGAAGAGACCCAGCACCCCCGGGAACTCGCCCTGCGTGTCATACTCGCCGTGGATGATCAAGCGCTGCTCGGTCTGACTCAGCTCCTCGAACGGCACAGTCATCGAGATCCCCCGCCGCCGGGCGAACTTCTTCAACTCGCCGCGCCACCACTCGAACTGCGGCTTGGTAAATGGCTCGATCGCTCCTTCTTCGAGGGAGAGCGTCCGGTCTGGGATGACCAGCGCGAGGTCCACTCCAATGGTGTTCCCAAACCCCTGGCACGTCGGACAGGCCCCGTACGGGTTGTTGAAGCTGAAGAGCCGGGGCTCGGGCGGCAGGTACTCCAGTCCACATCCCTTGCACTCATACTTCTCGGAGAACCAGTGCTCTTCCGAGCTGGAACCGACGGCCCGCAGCACCACCTGCCCATGCCCTTCCTGGAAGCAGACTTCGAGCGAATCGACCAATCGGTTCGCCAGGTCCGCCCGTACCACCAGGCGATCGACCAGCACGAAGTAGCCGTCGAAGTTCTCCGCCTCGAAGCTGTCCGGGCTCTGGAGCTCGAGAGTCGTCTCGGTGGGGGCATGGTAGAGGCGCGTCAGCCCCCGCTGCATGAGGCTCATCAGGTGGGCCTGGAGGTGAATCCGGGAACTGGTTCCCGGGGAACTGCCGGCCTTCTTCCCCTTTTTGGCCGCGCTCGGCTTCGCTTTGCGCTTCGAGGCAGGGCTCTCGGTTGTCGCCTCCTCTGAGGGCGACGGAGAGCCACCCGCGTCCATCCCGGCGACCGCTGGAAAAAGGACGTAGAAACGTGTTCCCTCCGGCCACGCCAGCGCCTGCTCCGTGATCGATTGCGGCGTGTCGCGCCGGACCCGGCTCCCACATCGCCGACAGCTCGTCTCGCCAATCCGCGCGAAGAGCAGCCGCAGGTAGTCGTAGATCTCGGTCTGCGTCGCGACCGTCGACCGCGGGTTGCGGGTCGTGTTCTTCTGACTGATGGCGATGGCCGGGCAGATTCCGACTACCTCGTCGACCTCTGGCTTGTCCATCCGCTCGAGAAACTGGCGCGCATAGGCCGAAAGGGACTCGACGTAGCGCCGCTGCCCTTCGGCATAGATCGTATTGAAGGCCAGCGAGGACTTGCCGGACCCGCTGACGCCCGTGACCACCGTCAGCGAATTGAGTGGAATCGTGAAGGAGATGTTCTTCAGGTTGTTGACCCGTGCGTTCCGAACGATGATTGCGGACGGTTCCGACATGGTTTCCTCCCCCCTCCTCGCCGGCTGCCTCTTTCTCCGCTCGACCAGTCGGCCGACGGCCAGTTGTACGCGACAACTCCAGACAGGACGGTATCGAACAATACAAACGCACATCATAACGGGTTGCCCGGGGGTTTGACAAACACGGTTTCTGCGCCTCTCGCCGGACGATTTCCGTCCAGTTCCTATTGACCGGTTCTGCTCCGGTTGGTCTAATCAGCAACTGTCCGGCTCCGATGGCCGCCACGGGAGCCGCAACCGGCAAGAGCGGACCTGACTGGAAAGGAGGCATGGCAGGATGGTGAGTACCCAATCGCCCCGAGAGATGTCGAGCGAGCGCTACTGCGTCTATGAGCCGATCTTACCGCGGATTCGCACGATGCGGGTCATTCTGGTCGACAACCTCGTCTCCGACGAGCAGCACTATTCCGAAGCGGCCCGGCGCGAGCCAGACTTTCATCCTGGACGATGGGTCCGCTTTGAGCGGATGGTCGCCTCCCTCGCCATGGCCAACATCGAGCGCAACATCCGAATGTTGGTCCACCAACCCATTGTCCAAATCCTGCACCTGGCCGATCTGACAGCGGAGGCGGTCACGGCCTTCGAGGCCGACGCGATTGTCCTGAGCGGGACCCTTCGCGATTTCGACCTCTATCACCCGGGACTGCTCGATCAGTTTCAATCCTTCATTCACCGGGTTCAGGTTCCAGTCATGGGGATCTGTGGAGGCCATCAGATGATCGGTCAGGCTTTCGGCGCGGAAATCCGCACACTCGATGGCCAGACCCCTGCCGAGAAGCGCCACGGCCGCTTGATCGAATACCAGTATCGATTCGTCAAGATTACCGAGCTGAGTGACCCGATCTTTGCCGGCATCGAGAATCGCCCCAGCGCCCGCTGGCAGAAATATACCAACCGGCGCCAACTCCTGCGGGTCTGGCAGAATCACGGCCTCGAGGTCGATCGTCTCCCCGAGGGCTTTACGCAGCTCGCCCGGGGGTACCTCACCGAAGTGCAGATGATGGTGCGACGGACCGATCGACAGTTGATCTACGGCACCCAGTTCCACCTCGAAAAGTCGTTTCAAGACTGGCAGGCCGACACCTACTGGGACCATCGCAACGAGTCCCGCGATGGTCGACTCCTCTTCGACAACTTTCTGGTCGAGGCGCTGCGCTTCCGTGGGCGCGAGGCGAATCTTTTTGATGGGTCTGCCCCGCTTCCCCCGTCAGGCCAGCCCCTGTCGGACGGAGGGCAGGGAAGCGGCCCCGCGCCGTTGCCGACCACTGGCTTTTGATCTGGCAGGACGCTTCGCGGTTTGCGCCCGATCGAGGCGGCTGCTATCCTCCTCGGGAAAGGAGGCCGATGACCATCCGGATTCTCTTGTTTGGCGCCTGCCGGGAGGCGGCGTGCGGGACGGGCGAGGGCGAAATGCGGCTCGAATTGTCTGCCCCTGCCACGGTCGAGTCGGCCTGGCGCCTTCTGCGAGCCCAGTTTCCCCCGCTCAACCATTTTGCTGGCAACGTCCTCTTCGCGGTCAACGAGTCCTATGCCCGACGCGTCGACCCGTTGGCCGATGGGGACACCCTCGCCATCTTTCCTCCCGTTTCGGGCGGTTGAGGGGACAAGTCGAGGCGACAAGGAGGACCGACCGGGCGAACGCGTCCCGGTCGATTTGCTGGAAGGAGGACCGTCTTGGAAGCTGTGGAGCAGAAGAACGGAGACGTCTTCGAAGTGACGCGTCAGCCGATCGATAAGCTGGCGTTGGAGACGCGGGTGATCCGCGGCGCAGCTGGCGCGGTGGTGACTTTTGACGGGATCGTTCGCAATCAGACCCATGGGCGCCCCGTCCTCAGCCTGCAGTACGAGGCCTACCCGCCGATGGCCGTCAAAGAGATGCAGCGGATTGGAGACGAGATTCGCGAGCAGTGGCCCCAGATCGATGGCATCGGGATGGTCCATCGCTTCGGCCCCCTCGCCATCTCCGAGTCCTCCATCGTCATCGTCATCACCTCTCCCCACCGCAAAGCGGCGTTTGAGGCGTGCCGCTACGCCATCGACCGCCTCAAGCAGACGGTGCCCATCTGGAAGAAAGAGATCTTCGCCGACGGCGAGGTCTGGGTCGTCGGTGAGCCGCCACCGGCCTCGTGACCTCCTTGCTTCAGCTCCAGAGGTGCTGCGAGAGCAGGTTGAGGAAGGTCCCCACGTCCGTGACGATTCCCACGGTCTGCTGGGATCCGCGGTCGGAGAGCTTGGTGACCACCGCGGGATTGATATCGACACAGACCATCCGGACCCACGACGGTGTCATGTTGCCCACTCCGATCGAGTGGAGCATCGAGGAGAGGCAGATGACCATCCCGGCTCCGACCAGTTGCTCGGCATAGGCCTCCTGCGCCTCGATCAGATCCATCCTGGTGTCGGGAAGGGGGCCATCGTCGCGGATCGAGCCCGCCAGCACGAAGGGCACCTGGTGTCGGACACACTCGTACATGACGCCCGTGCGAAGCACCCCAGCCTCGACCGCACCGCGGATCGACCCGTAGCGGTTGATCGTGTTGATCGCCCGCATATGATTTTTGTGCCCCTCCTCGATTGGGATTCCGCGATCGAGGTCGACTCCGAGCGAAGTGCCATAGAGGGCATGCTCGATGTCGTGAACTGCGATCGCGTTCCCGGCCAGGAGCGCGTCGACATAGCCCCGGCGGATGATCTGCGAAAAGGCGGCCGTCCCCCCGGTATGAATGACGACAGGGCCGGCGACAAAGATGATCCGGCCACCCTCCGC
>JBEIJP010000092.1:0-8570 GCA_040380245.1 Acidobacteriota bacterium
ACCACTTGACCGTGCTCTGCGCCAACGTGGCCGCGCGCGAGTTCTGGGAGACGTGCGGGTACCAGCCGCTCTCACTGACTCTCCACAAACCGCTGCGCCAGCCGACGGGAGAGACGCCCCCGACTCCGTGAGGGCGCGATGCCGGACGACGACGAGCGGTCTGCGTTAACGAATCCGCTCCGGGGAATCAGCTCCGAGAGCCCTGCTGCTGGTACCAGGCCAGCGTTCGGCGAAGCCCTTCCGCGACTCCCAGGACGGGGGCATAGCCAAGGATCTCCGTGGCGAGCCGCAGGTCGGCCAGTGAGTGGCGAATGTCGCCCACCCGAGCTGGCTCGTGGGAGGGCGGGATGGCCGTCCCGAGAAGGGACTGCAGTTCGGCGAGGAGTTGGTTGAGGGTCGTCCGCTGACCGACGCCGACATTGATCACCCGGCCAGACGCCGTGGCAGACTCCGCGGCGCGGCAATTGGCCTCGACGACATTGGCGACATAGGTGAAGTCTCGCGACTGCTCTCCATCCCCGTGAACGACCGGGGGGACCCCGGCGAGGAGCGCCTGGATGAATCGGGAGATGACGCCGGAATAGGGAGAGCTGGGATCCTGACGAGGACCGAAGATGTTGAAGTAGCGAAGGGCGACGGTCTCAACTCCATAAATGGACGCGAAGACCTGACAGTAGTACTCCCCCACCAGTTTGGCGACGGCATAGGGGGAGAGGGGCTGGGGGAGCTGGCCTTCGAGGCAGGCACCGCCCGGGCCTTCCGCCCGGGGCCCGTAGGCCGCGCTGGAAGCGGCGTAGATCAGCCGTCGGACGCCTGCCTCCTGGGCGGCGAGCAGCAGTTGGAACGTTCCGCTGGCGTTGACGCGATGGTTCTGCTCGGGGTGCTGGATTGACCACGGAACCGATGGGATGGCGGCCTGGTGGAAGATGATCTCGACGCCCTGACAGGCCTCACGCACGGTCTGCGAATCGCAGAGGTCTCCCTCGATCAGCTCGATGCGATGATGCACCGCCGCCAGATTCTCCCGTTTGCCGGTCTGAAAATTGTCGAGGACGCGGACGTGATCCCCGCGATCGAGCAGGGCTTCGACCAGGTGAGACCCGATGAACCCAGCTCCCCCCGTCACCAGGACCCTTCTTCCGTTTGGACGCAGAGTCATGTTTGCTCCTTTGTGTGATCCAGGGATGTCACGGCTCGGGCCCGTCGCTCCGCCGACCAGACGGTAACCGTCAGTCCCCCGCAGAGCCCGATCGCCCCGGCGAGAAGGAGCCAGTGGACCTTCTCCCCTGCCCTGGCGTAGGCGAGCGCTCCCAGGCCGCCGAGAGCGCTCAGCAGGTAGTAGGCCAGGGCCACCCGCCGATGGCTCTGGCCGGTCGCGATCAGTCGTTGATAGAGGTGGGAACGATGGGCCTCGGTGAGGGGCTCGCCTCGCGACCATCGTCGACAGAGGGTGAAACCCGCGTCATAGAGAAAAGGGCCGAGCAACAGCAGGATCGCGGGAGAGGGAACGCGGGGAGCGCTCTGCTGCGTCACCTGAAGCGAGAAGACCGCCAGCAGATAACCGACACTCAGGCTTCCAACGTCTCCCATAAAGATCCGGGCAGGGGAGAAGTTGTGAATCAGAAATCCGGCGCAGACGGCGGCGAGCAGAAGGCAGCTCGCGGCCACGCCTGGCAGCCCCGCCTGCCAGGCAAGGAGCGCCAGCGAGAGACTGAAGAGGGCGCCGCACCCTCCGGCCATCCCGTCGATGCCGTCCAGAAAATTGAAGCAGTTGCTGAATCCCGTCACCCAGAGAGCCGCGAGGAGGAGGCCGATGGCCGTCCCCCAGCCACTGCCGCTCCAGTCGAACGATCCAATAAAGGGAAGATCGAGCCGAAGAACTCCCCCCGTCGCCACCAGCGCGGGGAGGGTGGCGAGCCACTGCCCAGCCAGCTTGGGGAGCGGCCGCAAGCGATGAAGATCGTCGATCACTCCGACCGTGGCCATTCCCGCCAGACCGAGCAGGACCCAGGCCAGACCGCGCGCCTCGGCGGCGATGTCAACCGGCTCTCGCAAAGCCAGGACCACGACGACCGGCAGCAACAACAGGAGGGGAAAGACGATTCCCAGCCCACCCACCCGCACTACCGGCCTGACGTGGGAACTGCGCTCGTTCGGCAGGTCGAACAAGGGATAGGACCGGAGAAGGGGGGGCGGTCCCGCCAGCCAACCAGTCAGCCACCAGGCGGCGATCCCTCCCGGCAGAACGACACCGAGCATCACCACCAGCCTCATACCGAACACTCCCTCAGGCTTGGCCTACTCCTCGTCCTCGCGCAGCTTCTCGATGACCGAGAAGTCTTCGAGGGTCGTCACATCCCCGATGACCGTCCCGCTGGCCGCCAGTTCGCGCAGCAGTCGGCGCATGATCTTGCCGGAGCGGGTCTTGGGAAGCACATCGGTAAAGCGGATCTCATCCGGCTTGGCGATCGCGCCGATCTCCCGGGTAACGTGGTCCCGCAGCTCCCGGCGCAGGTCGTCGCTGCCGCTCCGCCCACCTTCGAGAGTGACAAAGGCGACGATCGCCGATCCTTTGATCTCGTCGGGACGCCCGACGACCGCTGCCTCGGCGACGACGGCGTGTGAGACCAGCGCACTCTCGACCTCCGCCGTTCCCAGGCGATGCCCCGCGACGTTGAGGACGTCGTCGACCCGTCCCATGATCCAGAAGTATCCCGATTCATCCCGGCGCGCGCCGTCTCCCGCAAAATAGACGCCGGGAATATCGCTCCAGTATTGAGCGCGGTACCGCTCCTCGTCTCCCCAGATCGTCCGCAACATCGAGGGCCACGGGTGACGAATGACGAGGTACCCGCCCTCGTTGACCCCAACCGATCGACCATTCCGATCGACGATGTCGAGCGAGATCCCGGGAAGAGGTCGGGTCGCCGTTCCCGGAACAGTCGGAGTCGCGCCCGGAAGCGGCGAGATCATGATCGCCCCGGTCTCTGTCTGCCACCAGGTATCGACAATCGGACAGCGCCCCTTCCCGATGACGCTGTGATACCACATCCAGGCCTCGGGATTGATCGGCTCGCCAACCGTTCCGAGCAGCCGCAGAGAGGAGAGGTCGTGGGCCAGGACGTGCTGCTCCCCCCACTTGATGAAGGAGCGAATCGCCGTCGGGGCGGTATAGAAGATATTGACGCGGTGGCGTTCGATGATGTCCCAGAAGCGATCTGGCGAGGGGTGGTTCGGCGCGCCCTCGTACATGAGGGTCGTCGCTCCGTTGGCCAGCGGACCATAGACGACATAGTTGTGCCCCGTCACCCAGCCAATGTCCGCCGTGCACCAGTAGACATCTTCGTCGCGAATATCGAAGACCCACTGGTGGGTCAACGCGGTCTGGGTGAGGTACCCGCCGGTAGTGTGCAGAATTCCCTTGGGTTTGCCGGTCGTGCCGGAAGTGTAGAGAATGAAGAGCGGATGTTCGCTGTCGAGCGGCTCGGCGGGACAGTTGGCGTCGACGGTCTGCATCAACTCGTGCCACCAGTGATCCCGTCCGGGGACCATCTTGATCTCCGAGCCGGTCCGACGCACGACGATACATTGCGTGACGGTCGGGGTCTGGCGGAGCGCCTCGTCGACGGCGGCTTTGAGGGGAATGATGGCTCCGCGACGGTAGCCTCCATCCGCCGTCACCACCGCTTTGCAGCCGGCGTCGTTGATCCGGTCCCGCAAGGCCTCGGCCGAGAACCCGCCGAAGACGATCGAGTGGGTCGCCCCGATCCGCGCACAGGCCAGCATGGCCACCGCCAATTCAGGAATCAGCGGCATGTAGAGCGCCACCCGATCTCCCTTGGCAATACCCAGTTTCCGGAAGACGTTGGCGAGGCGGCAGACTTCGTCGTGCAGCTGCTGGTAGGTGTAGGTCCGGATCTCGCCCGGCTCCCCCTCCCAGATGATCGCCGCCTTGTTCCGCCGCCAGGTCGTCAGGTGGCGGTCCAGGCAGTTGTAGGCGACGTTGGTCGTTCCTCCGACAAACCAGCGGGCAAAGGGCAGGTTCCACTCGAGTACCCGATCCCACTTGCGGAACCAGTGGAGCCGTTCGGCCTGAGCAGCCCAGTAGGCCTCCGGATCGGCTTCGGCCTCCGCGCAGAGGCGCTCGTACTCGGCCCACCCGCGAATGTGCGCGCGCGCCTCGAAGTCTGGCGGTGGCGGGAACCGTCGTGTTTCTGTCAATACCGATTGGATGGTCGTGCTCGTCGTCTCCACTTGTTTGTCTGCCATGACCTGCAATCCTTTGTCTCTACTTATTTCTTGTTTCTTGCTCTTGGTGTTGGCCTTGTTTCAGACCCGATCTCTTTTCGTCGTCAGGGTTTGTCGGCTCGAATCCAGCCCCGCGCGGCGCCGACCGATCTCCAGTTCCTAATGCGACTGGGCCTTCTCGGCGCCCATGCCGGTATGAGCCCGCACGAGAAGCTCCGGGTATTTTGCCTCAGCTTCCGGCTCCCGTCCAAGCAGCGTCCCGACGATGGCGCCCAGAAATCCCAGGGGGATGCTGACGATCCCCGGGTTCTCCAGTGGAAAGAGGGGATCGGTCTTCATCAGACTGGGACTGAGGAAGATCAGGACCAGGGAGGAGAGGAGTCCGGTGGCCAGCCCTCCAACCGCTCCGGTCGTGTTGAAGCGACGCCAGAAGAGCGATAAGACCATGACCGGCAGATTGGCGGAGGCGGCGACCGCAAAGGCGAGCGCGACGAGAAAGGCGACATTGGCCGTTGGGCCAAGCAGAATCGCCAGGATCATCGAGATGGCGCCGACCACGAAGGCGGTGACGCGTGCCACCCGCACCTCTTCTCCGGCACGCATCTCCCGTCCGTGATGAAGGACATTCGTCCAGAAGTCGTGGGCGAAAGACGTCGAGGCGCTGATCGTCAGGCCAGCCACGACCGCGAGGATCGTCGCAAAGGCGATCGCCGAGATGAAGGCGAAGAAGAGGTCTCCGCCGATCGACCGGGCCAGCAAGGGCGCGCTCATATTGGTCCCGCCATTGGCGCCGATGAAGTCCCGCCCGAGAATCGTCGCCGCGCCAAATCCGAGGAAGGTCGTCAGGATGTAGAAGACGCCAATGATGATCATGGCCCAGACGACACTGCGGCGCGCCGTCTGCGCGTCCGGCACGGTGTAGAACCGGACGAGGATGTGCGGCAGTCCCGCCGTCCCAAAGACGAGCGCCAGACCGAGGGAGATCAGGTCGAGCGCTCCATACGGTGGCTTGTAGCGCAGTCCGGGGGTCAGAAAGTTCTGGGTGACGAGCTGGCCGGAGGCGTCGTGATAGGTGACCTGCGTGATCGCCGTGAAGAACCGATTGAGACTGAAGTCGAAGTGGTGCAAGACCAGCAGACTGAGCAGGACAGTCCCGCTGAGCAGGAGAATCGCCTTGATGATCTGGACCCAGGTCGTCGCCAGCATCCCGCCAAAGACGACATAGACGATCATCAGAATCCCGATTCCGATGACGGCGGCCTCGTAGGTGATCCCGGTCCCCTTGAGCAGCAGCGAGACGAGGCTGCCGGCGCCGACCATCTGGGCGATCATGTAGAAGGTGCTCACCGTCAAGGTCGAGAGGGCGCCCATCGCACGCACCGGGCGCGGGCGCAGCCGGTAGGCGAGCACATCCGCCATGGTGAACTTGCCCGCGTTGCGCAGCGGTTCGGCAACGACCAGCAGGACGGTCAGGTAGGCGACCAGCCAGCCGACGGAGTACATAAAGCCGTCGTATCCCTGGAAGGCGATAATGCCGGCAATTCCGAGGAAGGAGGCGGCGCTCATGTAATCGCCCGCCACCGCGATGCCATTCTGCCAGGCGGTCCGGGAGCGTCCAGCGGCGAAATAGGCGCTCGACCCGCTCGAGCGTCGTGCCGCCCACCAGGTGACCGAGAGAGTCACAACCACAAAGAGGAGAAACATGCCCAGGGAAGCAGCCATGGCTCAGCGGTCTCCTTTCGCTTGCTGGACGATTTGACGGGCGACCCGATCGAAGCGGGCCGCCGCCCAGAGGTAGAGGGCCGCGATCAGCCAGGCGACAAAGAATTGGGAAAGGGCGAAGAGATAGGCGAGATTGACGACGCCCAGCACCTCGCGGCGCATCAGCTCAGGGGCGTAGCCAACCAGGAGAGGCAGGGCAAAATAGTAACAGACGAAGAAGATGACCGCCGGAATGATGAAGCGCCGCTTGGCGGCGAGGAGGTCGCGAAACTCCGCGGAGGCGGCGACGACCTCCCAATCGGCGACATCCGGATCCTCATCGGCGGTCCGCTCGTGGGCAGGCTTTTCGCCCGTCCGCCCGAGCGGCGCGACATCTGTCGCCGCCCCCGTCAGAGGAGTCGGATCACTACCTTCCCCGCCCCATCGGTTCTGCTTTGCCATCTTCATCCCCCTCTTTCGCGTGCTATGGTCCAGCCTCCTCCCTCGATCTGCTGCGGGACGGGCGGGCGCTGGACAGACTTGCCTGGAACGGACGAGCCCGCATAGTAGCAGCATTGACCAAAAATGAGAAAAGGACAGCAACGAGAATGATTGATTCCCCTCACCCCCGCTGCTCCCCTCGTCGGAGCGCGGGATAGTGGGGGACCCAGATCCGGGAGGCGAGGCGGGCCTCGAGGGCGGCCGGGGGAAGCGGATCGGCGAGGCCGGACCGGATGGCCTCCTCGGCGACGGCGAGCGCGACTTGTCGCGAGATCGTCCGCGACTCGGTCATTTCGGGGTAGAGCGCGCCATCCGCATGGCGCAGGGCTGGCGCAGCCTCGCTGAGGATCCTCGCGGCGATCAGGAACATGGCCTGGGTGACCCGCCTGGCCTCGACGGCGATGGCCCCCAGTCCGACCCCGGGAAAGACAAAGGCGTTGTTGCACTGGCCAATGGGGAATCTCCGTTCCGCCAACGTGCCCTCCCCGGCCACCGCTGGGTAGGGGCTGCCGGTGGCGACGAGGGCCCGCCCTTCCGTCCAGCGAACGAGGTCGACCGGCGTGGCCTCCGCTTTCGAGGTTGGATTGGAGAGAGGAAAGATGACGGGGCGTTCGACGTGTCGGGCCATCTCGCGAACGACCTCCTCCGTGAAGGCGCCCGGCTGGGCCGAAGTTCCAATCAGGATGGTCGGCCGGACTCGTCGCACCACCTCTGGCAGGAGAAAGCGCTCGGCCAGCGGCGTCCAATCGGCCAATCGCCCGACCGGCTGGGCGTAGCGCCGCTTGTTCGGCTCGAGCGGCACTCGCCCGGTGTGGACCAGGCCCTGGCGATCGACCTGCCAGATGGTGCGACAAGCCGCCTCCTCCCCCGTTCCCTCTTGCCGCATCGCCTCGACCAGCTGATCGGCGATCCCCGTCGCCGCGGCGCCGGCCCCGAGCATGACGATGCGCTGGTCGGAGAGGCGCTGCCCAAGCAGTCGCGTCGCGGTCAGGAGCCCGGCCAGGGTGACAGCCCCCGTCCCCTGAATATCGTCATTGAAGGTGCAGAGCCGGTCCCGGTAGCGCGCGAGCAGGGCCGGGGCCTGCTCCTTCGAGAAGTCTTCCCACTGCAGGAGGACCCGGGGGAACTTGCGGATGACCGCTTCGACGAACGACTCGACGAAATCGTCATAGGCCTGCCCACGAACCCGTTCGTGCCGCCACCCGAGGTAGAGGGGATCGGCCAGTCGTTCGGGGTTGTCTGTTCCCACATCGAGGAAGATGGGCAGGGTCGTTCGTGGATGAATCCCCGCGCAGAGCGTGTAGAGGGAGAGCTTACCGACCGGGATCCCCATCCCTCCGACGCCCTGATCCCCAAGCCCGAGGATTCGCTCGCCATCCGTCACGACGATCACCGCCACCTCCTGGCGGGGGCTGTGGTCAAGCATCGTCGAGATCTCCCGACGGTGCGGATAGGCGAGGTAGAGCCCCCTGGGTCGACGGAAGATATGGCTGTAGACCTGACACCCAAGTCCGACTGTCGGTGTGTAGATGATCGGCATCATCTCGGAGAGATGCTCCGCCACCAAACGGTAGAAGAGCACTTCGTTGCGGTCCTGCAGGGAGGTCAGATAGATGTACTTCTCGAGCGGGGACGGCAGGCGGGAGTAGTTCTCATACGCCCGGACGACCTGCTCTTCGAGAGAGGAACAGTGCTGGGGCAGCAGCCCGAGCAGCCCGAAGACTCGCCGCTCGGCCTCCGGGAACGCGCTCCCCTTGTTGAGCAGTGGATCTTCGAGCAGATCCCGGCCCGTCACGCAGACCTCCAGCTCCTCGACCTCCTGCGGCTCTCCCGAGCCCTCTCCCACTGTCTGCTCCATCGCGGCCTCCTCCTTCTCCCCCCCATTGTTTGAGAGCGAGCCCTGGAAAGGCAAGACGTGAGCCGCTCGCCATCGCCGCGGGCGGGCGATCCGGAAGCACAGAGGAGAGAAGCAAAGCCGATTCCGCTGCGGGCTTTTCCGCAGTGGAGATGAGGAAAAGCGCTCCACCGCAGCCACTTTTCCGGGCGAGAGTCGTCGGGCCGGTCAGTTGCCGAGGGGCAGGGTTTGCGGCACAATGTTGCCTTATTGGTGTTTCATCATG
>JBEIJP010000093.1:0-8523 GCA_040380245.1 Acidobacteriota bacterium
AGCTGACGTGGCAAGGGCTGGCGGATGGCGCAGGGGCCGAGGGACGAATGAGTGCCGGGCCCTGGGGAGGTTGAAGATGGCAGACAATGCCGGGCGAAGAAGGTTTCTCGGGACGGCCGGAGCGGGATTGGGAGCGGCCAGCCTCTGGACGGCGCAGTCCTACGCGAGAGTACACGGCGCCAACGAGCGGCTGCAGGTGGCGGTGGTCGGGGCGGGAAGCCGCGGCCGCAGCGTCATGGGCTCGTTCAACCGCTTTCCCGAGCGGTGCCAGTTTGTCGGGGTCTGCGATGTCTACGCGCCCAACATTCAGCTGGCGCTGCGGATGGCGCGCCCTGGCGCGGTGACGGCGACGGACTACCGCCGCCTGCTCGACAACCCTGAGGTCGAGGCGATTCTCAGCGCCACTCCGGACCATTGGCATGCCGATGTCCTGCTCGACGCGGTGGCGGCGGGGAAGGATGTCTACACCGAGAAGCCCTTCTCCTACTCGATTGAGCAGGGAGTCAGGATGGTCCAGGGAGTGCGGGCGACGAAGCGGATCGTGCAGGTCGGGATGCAGCGGCGCAGCTCCGAGGCGGTCCGTGGAGCGAAGCGGTTGATCGAGGGCGGAGTCCTCGGGGAGGTGGTGCTCGCCCGCGCCGAGTGGTACTGGAATCGCAAACCGATGCCCGCCAGGCTCGCTCTCGATGGAGATCTCGATTGGGAGCGCTTTCAGGGGCCGGCGAAGAAGCGCTACCCGCTCGATGAGCGCCGCTTCTTCCACTGGCGGAACTTCTCCGACTACAATGGCGGACACATGACCGACCAGGGAACCCATCTTCTCGATGTCATTCAGTGGTTCTGCAATGACGGGATGCCGCCGCGTTCGGCGGTCTGCCAGGGGGCGATCTTCGTTCATCACGGGGGAGACAACAACGACACATTCAGTGCGACATACGAGTATCCGACCTTTCTGGCGACCTGGACGCTCTGTTACGGCAACTCCTACGGCGAGGGGTGGAAGATCTTTCTGCAGGGGAAGAAGGCGACGATGGTCATCGACGATGACGGGTATCGCGTCTATCCAGAGGTCTGGAAACGGCCGGAGATTCCCCCGCCGACGCTCCACGAATACCGTGGAGGGATCCCGACCGAACCGCACGTCGCCAATTTCCTCGATTGTGTCGTCTCGCGTGCCGACCGAACGCACCGGTCGAGGTGGGGCATCGGGCCGTCGCGGGCGCGCATCTGGCCAACCTGGCGCTGCGGGCGCAGCGTCGAGTGACGCTCTCCGAGGATGGGAACACGCCGCGTCTGGTCTGATCACGGTACCGACCCGGCAACGAAAGCGAAGCATCAGTCAGAGGAGGCACAGCAGGTGTCGAGCGTTACCAAAGCAGAGCAAAGACGGAGATGGGCCGGGGCAGGATTGCTGGCGATTGTCGCCTGGCTGGGGCTGGTCGAGGGCAGGGATCGCGTCGGAGCGATTGGCCCGGCCCGCCCTGCGCCGGTCGACTTTCAGCGGGAGATCGAGCCAATCTTCGCGGCGTCGTGTTATGGCTGCCACGGGCCGACGAAGGCGGCCGGGCAACTGCGCCTCGACCGGCGGGAGGCCGCGTTGAAAGGGGGGATCAGCGGACCGGTGATCCGGCCTGGCCGCGCCGCCGAGAGCCGTCTGCTCCATCGGGTCCAGGGCGAAGGAGGGGAGGCGCGTATGCCGCTCAGTGGTACCCCCCTCACCGCCGAACAGATCGAACGCATTCGCCGCTGGATTGACGAGGGGGCGACCTGGCCCGTCTCCGCCGAGTCTTCTGCCGACGAGATCCCCCTCCACTGGTCTTACCGTCCGCCGACCCGGCCGATGGTTCCCCAGGTCAAGCGCTCCGGCTGGGTACGCAACCCGATCGACGCCTTTGTCCTGGCACGGCTGGAGCAGGAGGGGCTCGGTCCCTCCCCCGAGGCCAGCCGCGAGACCCTCCTGCGGCGGGTCTCGCTCGACCTGACCGGTCTGCCGCCGACCATCGAGGAGATCGACGCCTTCCTCGCCGACCGCTCACCGGACGCCTACGAGAAGGTGGTCGACCGGCTGCTCGCCTCGCCCCACTACGGAGAGCGCTGGGCGCGCCCCTGGCTCGACCTGGCCCGTTACGCAGACTCCCACGGCTATGAATCGGACGGCCTCCGGACGATGTGGCGCTACCGGGATTGGGTGATCGACGCGCTCAATCGCGACCTTCCTTTCGACCGCTTCACGACCGAGCAGCTCGCCGGCGACCTGCTCCCCAGCCCGACGACCGAGCAGCTGATCGCCACCGGATTCCACCGCAACACGCTCCTCAACCGCGAGGGTGGCACGGACGGGGATGAGCAGCGCTACCAGGTCCTCGTCGATCGCGTTAACACGACCGCCACGGTCTGGCTCGGCTCGACGCTGGGCTGTGCGCAGTGCCACCATCACAAATATGACCCGTTCTCGATTCAGGACTACTACCGGATGTACGCGTTCTTCGAGAGCACAGAGCACCGGATCGGGGACAAGCCCAATCAGCGCTTTCTCTTCGAGCCGGAGCTGGACCTGCCGACGCCGGAGCAGGAGCAGCAGCGGAAGGAGATCCGGGCGGAGCTCAAGAGACTGGAAGAGGTGCTCGGGACCACGACGCCGCGCCTCACCCGGGAACAAGCGAAATGGGAGCGGCAGCGGATGGATGACCCACGCGAATGGGTTGTCCTCGCGCCCGATCAGGTTCAGTCGACGGGGGGGACGACGTTGACCACACTGCCCGACCACTCCGTCCTTGCTTCCGGGGCTCACCCGGAGATCGAGGAGTATCACCTCCGAGCGACGGTGCTGCCCGGTCAGGTCGGATCGAAAGGGATTACCGCGTTTCGCGTCGAGGCATTAACCCATCCCAGTCTCCCCCGCCTGGGGCCCGGGCGCGATATCTACGGCCACTTCCTCCTCTCGACGATCGCGGCGACGGCCGACGGTCGGCCGCTTCACTTTCGCGATGGCGGCTGGGACAACGGAATCGGGAACCTCGATCCGCAGAGCTTCTTCAATTTTCAGCCAGGGCAGGTCTCGGATCGCCCGCGCGGCTGGACGATCAATGCCACTCCGGAGGAGATTCGTCCGCCCCGGCAAGCGGTCTTTGTCCTGCGCGAGCCCTTGCGGATCGACCGTCCGACCGAGGTCGTTCTCCAGCTCAAATTTCTGGGAGGAGCGCTTCCGCAGGCACTGGGGCGGGTCCGCTGGTCCGTCACCGGATCGTCCACTCCGCTCCGCATCGTCGAGGTCACGGCGGGGATGAAGCAGGTGATGGCCAGGCCCGTCGCGGAACGGACCGAGAAGGAGCAGAAGGACCTCGCGGCGCAGTTCCGGGAGGTGACCCCGCTCCTGCGCCGGGAGCGGGAGCGTCGCAAGCAGCTCGAGGAGTCGCTCAACCGGCTCGGCATCGTCACCGCGCTGATTCTGCGGGAGAAACCGGGCGTCGCACGCCCCGCCACCTGGGTCCGCGAGCGGGGGAACTTCTCCAGCCACGGCGAGAAGGTGGAAGCCGGCACGCCGGAGGCGCTCCATCCGATGCCGGACGGGGCACCACTCAATCGGCTCGGGCTGGCCCGATGGCTGGTCGACGACCGGAATCCACTCATGGCCCGGGTCGGTGTCAACCGGATGTGGGAGCAGTTCTTTGGGCAGGGAATCGTCGAGACGAGCGAGGATTTCGGGTTCCAGTCGTCCCCCCCCACCCATCCCGAGCTGCTCGACTGGCTGGCGATGGAATGGCGGGAGCGCGGTTGGCATGCCAAACCGATGCATCGGCTGATCGTCACCTCCTCGACCTATCGGCAGGTTGCTGCCGTCTCGCCGGAGCTGCTGGCACGGGATCCCGCCAACCGCTGGCTGGGAAGAGGCCCGCGCTTCCGTGTCGAGGCCGAGATGATTCGCGACCTCGCCCTGGCCGCCTCCGGCCTGCTCAGCCGCAAAGTGGGAGGCCCGAGCGTCATGCCGCCCCAACCCGAGGGCATCTGGCGGACCCCCTACAATCGTGAGAAATGGCGAACCGCCACCGGAGAGGATCGTTACCGCCGGGGACTCTACACCTTCCTGCGCCGCACCTCGCCCTACCCAGCGATGATTGCCTTCGACGCGACCAGTCGGGAATACTGCACGGTCCGCCGCGTCCGGACCAACACCCCTCTCCAATCGCTGACCTTGCTCAATGACGAGGCGATGCTCGAGATGGCACGCGCCCTCGCCGGTCGGGTCGCGGAGGAAGGGGGCGGCTCGACCCGTGAGCAGCTGATCCACGCCTTCCGTCTCTGTTTGACGCGACGTCCGACCGAGGCCGAGCTGGAGCGGCTGATGGCCTTCTACCAGCAGCAGGAGGCCCACTACCGGGCTCACCCCGAGTTGGCCGCCCGCCTGCTGCGCGGCGAGTCGACGAAGGCCCCGTCCCACTCGCGGGCCGCCTGGACCCTGGTCGCCAATGTCCTGCTCAATCTGGACGAAGCATTGACCAAGCAATAGAGGACTGGTCGCCGCGCGGGTCGTCAGGACCGCCGGCTTCCGGTCACGTCTCACAATCCCGGATCGATCCGAGGGCGTGGACGGCGCCCTGCCCGGTGGCGGTCCTCATTCTGTCAGTTGGTGGAAGGAGAGATAACGATGAGAGAGAATCCTGTTCGCAGTCTGGTCCTGGTCGCCCTTGTCCTCTTGCTTGGAGTGGGGGGATCCTGGTTCTATTCCTCGGCGCAGCAGAAGCGCCAGCCGCAGCCCCCCCCGGTCGTCTCCGCGCAAGAATATCAGAAGATCTACGCCGATGCGGTCAAGGTCGGACTGATCGTCCCGGCTCACGAGTCGCCGGCGGCCGAACCCGCCGTCGTCACGCCCGGCGCAACCCCGGGCGCCGCCCCCTCCGACGCGGTGATCCTCTTCGATGGAAAGGATCTCTCCCAGTGGTGGAGTGTCCGCACCGGTGAGCAGGCGATGTGGGAGGTCCGCGACGGCTACATGCAGGTCAAGCGGGGTACTGGCGATATCGCCACGCAGTATCAGTTTGGCGACGCCCAGTTGCACGTCGAATGGGCGAGCCCCGAAGTGGTCCGCGGCGAAGGGCAGGGCAGGGGCAACAGCGGCATCTTCCTGATGGAGCGCTACGAGGTGCAGGTCCTCGACTCCTACCAGAACAAGACCTATTTTCACGGGCAGGCTGGTTCGGTCTACAAGCAACACCCCCCGCTCGTCAACGCGACCCGCAGGCCGGGGGAGTGGCAGAGCTACGACATCGTCTTCACCGCCCCTGAGTTTGACGCGATGCGGAAGGTCGTTCGCAAAGCGCGCGTGACGGTCCTGCTCAATGGCGTTCTCGTCCAGAACAATGTCGAGATTCACGGACACACCTGGCATGACCGGGCGCCCCTTTACATCGCGCACGGTCCGAAGGGGTCGCTCCGGCTGCAGGATCACGGGGATGCCGTGCGGTACCGCAATATTTGGGTTCGCCCGCTCTCCTAACCATCTCCCGAGGGAGGCCAGGAATGACCAGCCAAAGAGAACCATTGGAGAAGAAGTGGCGTGCGGTGACCCGTCGCCACTTCTTCCAGCAGGCAGGATTTGGAATCGGCGGGATGGCGCTGGCCTCCCTCTCGGAAGGGACAGGGCAGGCGGCGCTCCCCGTTGCGCCACCCGCCAGGGCGAAGCGGGTCATCTTCCTCTTCATGGCGGGGGGCCCCTCGCAACTCGACCTCTTCGATCACAAGCCGGCGCTCAACAAATACGATGGCGAGCCGGTCCCGGAGGAGTTGATCGCGGGGGAGCGCTTCGCCTTCATTCAGGGACGGCCACGGCTGCTCGGCACCCCTTTCCAGTTTCGGGCGCACGGCCAATCGGGACAGGTCATGAGCAACCTCCTCCCGGGATTGGCCAAACACGCCGACGACATCGCCGTCATCCGCTCGATGCACACCTCGCAGTTCAATCACGCCCCGGCGCAGATCTTTATGAACTCGGGCCACCAGATAGTCGGGCGGCCGAGTATGGGAGCCTGGATGAGTTACGGGCTGGGCAGTGAGAACCGCGACCTGCCCTCCTTCGTGGTGTTGCTCTCGGGTGAGAACAATCCGGATGGCGGGAAGAGCTGCTGGGGCAGCGGCTTTCTGCCGACGGTCCATCAAGGGGTCGAGTTTCGCTCGAAGGGCGAGCCGGTGCTCTTCGTCTCCAATCCGGAGGGGATCGACACCCAGGTGCGGCGTCAGTCCCTCGACGCGCTGCGGGACCTCAACCAACTCAACCTGGCCGAGATGCGCGATCCAGAGATCGAGACCCGCATCGCGGCATATGAGATGGCCTACCGGATGCAGACGAGCGTTCCTGAACTGACCGATCTCTCCCGGGAATCGGCGGCCGTCCACGAGGCCTACGGTACCAGACCCGGACAGGCCACCTTTGCCAACAACTGCCTGCTGGCGCGACGACTGGTCGAGCGCGGAGTTCGCTTCGTCCAGCTCTACCATTGGGGCTGGGACACCCACGGCAATGGCGTGGGGGTCGACATTCCGAGCAAGCTGCCCCGCCTCTGCCGCGAGACGGACCAACCGATCGCCGCGCTGTTGAGCGATCTCAAAGCCCGTGGGTTGCTCGATGAGACGCTGGTCATCTGGGGGGGCGAGTTTGGTCGCACGCCGGTCAACGAGGGGCGGGGCGGTTCGAAGCTCTTCGGGCGCGATCACCACCCGCGCGCCTTCACCTACTGGCTCGCCGGAGGCGGCGTCAAACCGGGCGTCTCGATTGGCCAGACCGATGAGCTGGGCTATCGGATCGTCCAGGACCCGGTCGATGTGCACGACCTGCACGCCACTGTCCTGCACCTTCTCGGGGTTGACCACACCCGGCTCACCTACCGATTCCAGGGGCGGGATTTTCGTTTGACCGATGTTCACGGTCGGGTCGTCCAGTCCCTGCTCGCCTAGGCGGGACTTGTGGTCGCGAAAACAGGCGTCTTGGAGAATGGATCTCCCTGCGCCAAAGAAAGGAAGAAGAGTCGATGGAAGAGACAACGCAATCGCAAGAGCAGACGGGAGGTCTGGCGACGGAGAGCGGTGAGACGGCACGACGCCGGTTTCTTCGCCAGGGGGCGGCGGGAGTGGCGCTCAGCGCGGCCAGCTGGGGGCGCGTTCTCGGAGCGAACGACCGCGTTCGTCTCGGCGTGATCGGGACCGGCAATCGTGGATCGGATGTCATGAGCTGGTTTCTCAAGGAGCCGGACGCCACCGTCACCGCTCTCAGCGATTGCTACGACAAAGCGCTCGAGAATGGCTTGAAGATGACCGAGGGAAAGGCGAGGACCTTCTCCGACTACCGGGCCCTGCTCGACTCGCGCGAGGTCGATGCCGTCCTCATCGCCACGCCCGACCAGTGGCATCGCCAGATGGCTCTCGACGCCTGTCGCGCCGGCAAGGACATCTACATCGAAAAACCGCTGACCTTTTCGATCGAGGAGGGCCACGAGATCATTCGTGCTGTCCGGGCAGCACGCTGCGTCTTGCAGGTCGGCCTGCAGCAACGCAGCGGCGAGCACTACCGCGAGGCGCGTGAGCGGTATGTCGAGACGGGGCGTCTCGGCAAGATCGCGCTCGTCCGCACCTGGTGGCACGGCAACACCTACCATCTGCGCAAGCCAAATTTCACCGAGAAGCCCGCCGGGCTCGACTGGAAGGCCTTCCTCGGTCCCATCAAGGACCGACCCTTCGACGCTCACCAGTTCTACAATTGGCGAGCCTATCTCGATTTTGGAGGAGGACAGATCACGGACCTCTTCACTCATTGGATCGATGTCGTCCACTGGTTTGTCGGAGAGGATCTTCCGATCGCGGCCAACGCGGCGGGCGGTGTCTACACCTACCGCGACGGACGGACGGCGCCGGATACGATCACCCTGCAGGTCGAGTACCCGAGCAGCTGGATGGCCACCTTCGAGGCGACGCTGGTGCCGGGGGCGCGGGGCGCGGCGATCGAGTTTCTGGGAACGGAGGGGCGGCTGCTCATCGACCGGAGCGGCTACACCTACCAGGAGAAGGCGCAGCGCCGGATGGCGCCTCCCGAGCCCATCGTCCGCCGCAACGATCGCTCACTCGAACAGCAGCACGTGCGCAACTTCCTCGATTGCCTCAAATCACGTGCGCTGCCCAACTCCGATGTCGTCGGCGGCCATCGCTCGGCGCTCGCTTCTCATCTGGGCAAGCAGGCGTACCTCCAGAAGCGTCGGATGACCTTTCAGCCGGCGAAAGAGCAATCCCACACCATCCCGGCCGATGTGGCGCGCCGTTAGGCCGAAGTGGGAAAAATTGAATCAAGAAGGAAGAGATGCAGTTCAAATTTGACAATTGGGATCGTCGAGAGTTTCTGAGAGGAATGGCACTGACGGGCGGGGGAACGTGGCTCTCCCGTCCTGAAGAGCAGGCGGAGGAACCTAGCCTTGTCGCGGGTCCCGCGCAGGGCTTGGCCCAGGATAAGACCTGGGAAGGCTCGCTCGCCCTGGTCCAGGC
>JBEIJP010000094.1:0-8512 GCA_040380245.1 Acidobacteriota bacterium
GGCGAAGCGCTCGCTCGCCACCAGCGCCAGGTCGCTCAAAAACTGCTCGGTTGTCTCATAGCGACTGGCGAAGGTCGCCAGCTGGTGAATCTCCTCCTCGCGGGCCTCGTGGTTGGAATAGGTCGTCTGCAGGTAGGGCCGGTACCACGGATCGAGAACGCGCGCGATCTGACGCCCCGGCGAGTGGCTCGTCTCTCCCTCGGTCAGATCGGCCAACAAGCCGGCAAAGTCGTGCCAGCCCTCCAGTACCCTGCGCGGAACCGACCCGACGAAGGCGGGAGTGCGGACGAGGGCGAGCGGATTCTCCTCCTCGGCCAGCCGCTTCCAGAGCTGCTCGGCGGTCGCCGGCCCAACCCGTGGAATCATCCGCAATACCCGCCGCCAGGCCAGCTCGTCCCGTGGATTGACGAGCAACCGCAGAAAGCTCGTCACATCTTTGATATGCGCCTGCTCGAAGAAGCGGACCCCGGAGCGGACTTCGTAGGGGATGCCGCGGCGCGTCAACTCCAACTGCAGCTCGAGCGCGTGGGAGTGGGCCCGGTAGAGCACCGCCATCTCCCGCAAGGGCATCCCCTCGTCACGCAGATCGAGCAATCGGGCCGCGACAAAGGTCGCCTGCTGCTCGACATCCCGTGCCGGAATCAGCGCCGGCCGGAGTCCCTGACTCGGACGAACCGCTTCGAGCTGCCGGGGAAACTGGCGCACATTGTGCGCGATCGAGGCGTTGGCCAGGGCGAGGATCTCCGGCGTCGAGCGGTAGTTGCGTTCGAGCCGAAAGACCTGCGCCTCCGGATAGCGCTGCTGGAAGAGGTACAGGTTCTCGAAGTTGGCGCCTCGCCAGCCATAGATGCTCTGCGCGTCGTCGCCAACGACCGTCAATTGGCGGTGGCGCCGCGCCAGCAGATCGAGGATCTCCGCCTGCAAGAGGTTGGTGTCCTGGTACTCATCGACGAGGATCTGTTGAAACTGCTCCTGGTAGAGCGCGGCAACCTCCGGACAGTCGGTCAGCAGCCGCTTCCAGTTGACCAGCAGGTCGTCGTAATCCATCCCGTTCCGCTCACGCTTGAGCTGCTGATAGCGGGCCTCGACGCGTGCCAGGGCTTCGGCGAGCGGCTCAAACCGGGGGTACCGCGCGACGACCAGCCGCGCCAGGGGCGTCGAGGTGTTGATCGCGAAGCTGACGATCTCCTGGACCACCTCGGCCTTCGGGAAGCGGTGAGATCGCCGATCTCCCCCGACCTCGTCGATGGCCAGCCCGATCAGCTCCCGCGCGTCTTCGGTATCGAGAATGGTGTAGTTGTTGCCATAGCCGAGGCTGACGGCATGGCGTCGCAGAAAGCGATTCCCGATCGAGTGAAAGGTCCCTCCCCAGATGCGGCGCGGATCTCCCGGCAGGAGCCCCTCGACGCGCTGCAGCATCTCCCGCGCGGCCCGATTGGTGAAGGTCACCAGCATCAGCCGTGCCGCCGGAACGCCAGCTTCGAGCAGCCGTGCGACGCGGTAGGTGAGCGTCCGGGTCTTGCCGACCCCCGCGCCGGCGATGACCAGCAACGGCCCTCCCCCGGCCAGTACGACTTGCCGCTGCTGCTCGTTGAGAACCGCCGCGTAATCGATCCGCGAGGCTTTGATCGGAGTGGAGGGTATTCGGTACGTTCGACTCATCGCTGGACGCGCGCCTCCCCTTCCCCCTCTGGCGCGTAGAAGAGGGCGAGCTGCCCACCCGTGTGCCAGAAGAGCACGGTCTGGTCGTCCCGAAACCGGCCCTCCCGAATCCAGGCCAGCAACGCCGCCATCGCCTTCGCCGTGTAGACAGGGTCGAGCAGGACCCCTTCCGTCCGCGCGAGAAGCTCGAGCGCCGCCTGCCCTTCCGTTGAGGGAATCCCGTAACCCGCCCCGCGATAGCGATCCTCGACGAGCAGATCCCAGGCGTCCGCTTCCCGCGCGATCCCCAGCCGCGCGCTCGCCCCTTCGAGAATTCCCCGGACCACCGCCTCGATCTCCGCGGCCCCGCCATCGGGGCTAACGCCGATCAGCTGACCGGCAATCCGTGGATAGAGCGCCGCGCCCAGGGCCAGCCCGGCCTGTGTCCCCCCGGACGAGCTGCAATGGAAGAGCGCGTCGACCTCGATGCCCTCCGCCGCGAGCTGTGCCTCGACCTCCGCCGCGGCGCCCACCAATCCGATCGCTCCCAGCGGAACCGACGCTCCGAGCGGAATCACCTGCGCCACTCGCCCCCTCGAGCGCTCCCACTCCGCCCACTCGGCCATGCGTCGATCCCGCGCCTCCCGGTCTGGAACCCGGTCGATCTCGGCCCCGTAGAGCCCGTCGGCCAGCAAACTCGCCGGCGCCCATCCGCCATACGCGATCGCCGGTGGATTGAGGACCAGCCGGCAACGCATCCCCAGCCGCGCGCAGAGCGCCGCCGTCACCCGCGCGTGGTTGGACTTCTCCCCGCCGCAGGTGATCACCACCTCGACGCCATCCCGTTGCGCCTCGGCAAGGAGATATTCGAGCTTGCGCACCTTGTTGCCGCCAAACCCGGCCCCCAGGTAGTCGTCCCGCTTGAGCAGGATTCGTGGCCCCCCGCCAAGCGCTGCTCGCAACCGCGGCGCCTCCTCGAGCGGCGTCGGCGCGTGGCTCAACGACAACCGCGGGATCGCGCGCCATTGCGCCTCTGCCCGTTCCCGCTCCTCCCCGTCGATCCAGCTCATCCCGCCTCTCCCCTCGTGTTCATTGATGACCGAACGTGGCCATTGTGCGCTATCGCTCCTTCCTTTGCCAACGCCCCGTCTTCGCGTGAGCCTTCCTCTTCCAGCGAGCGCTCGGTTATTTTTTTCTCACGCCAGGACGCCAGGACGCAAAGAGAAGATTGTTTGGGGGAAGAAGGAACCTCCATCCCCCTCTTTTCCTCTTTGCGTCTTGGCGTGAGCCTCTTCCCATCTTCACGTGAGCTTCTTCCCCAGAGCTGAGAAAGATTTAATGGATCGATGTTGATCACCTGAAGCTGAGGCGCAGCGTATTGGCAGAGAGCCCTTCGACGGTCAGTGAAAGTTCGACCTGACCGCGCCCGGCAAGACTGCGAGGCAGGAGGGCGTTGAGCTGGTCCAGCCCCACAAGGTCGCTGTGCGGCCCGAGGTAGACAACCGGCAGATCAGTACCACCTGCTCTCAGCACAGCGCCAGACAGACTGCTTCGCCGACGCCACCCGGTGCCAAACAGCACCAGAAAGACCTGATCGTTTCCATTGCTGAGATCAATCGGCACAGCGACGAAACGGTTTTGCGCGGAGTCGAAACGGGCAATCGCTTCGAGGATTTGCGTGCCATCGGGTTTGACGCGCAGCGCATAGCCCGCGGGCGCTCCCTGGCCACTGCCATCCGCGGCAAACATGCCCGGCGCCAGATCTCCGATTGGCACGGCACTGACGGAGATCGTGCCGTTCGAATTGGTAATGGTGAGACTCGCCATCCCTCTCGAGGTTTGTGGCGGCAATTGAAAATTGATTTGCGTCGGCGAGACAAAAAACAATGGCGCCAGCCGCTCAGCCCCCTGACTGTCACGTACCCTGACGCTCGTCCCTGCCAGAACTGTTGGCAGCGGCAGGGTTGTACTGCTCATCGTCGCGGACGAGAGATTGAGGCCAAAGACCGAGACAATCGATTCCGTCGCCAGCACGCCGGATTGATAGCTGGCGGCGGAGACAGTCGTCGCCAGCCGCGGTGCCGCTAACAGGTATTCCCAGACCGGACGATAGACGGGGACGCCGTTCGGTTGTCGGACCAGACGGGGATCAGCCACGATCGCGCCGTGAAAGAAGTCTCCGGGGATCTCGAGATTCGAGTTCAATGAATGCGAGTTGTTGTACGGAGGAGGCGTCTGATCGACATTGACGATGCCGCCAGACGAGTTCATGCCATAAGCGGGCCAGGCGCGTGTCGAGAGGATGGTGTAGTTGATCATCTCGTCACGCTGATGCGCGAAGCCGAAAAATCGATCGGCTGGCGTGGCGTTTGGGGTTGTCGCAGGCAGGGCGATCCAGTTCGCCAGCGCGTTGGCTCGCGTATTGAAATCCATGGCCGCCAGCATGATCACTCGGGAGACACGGTGATACCGACCGAGCAGTCCGGCGTGCCCACCCCCCTGCGAATGCCCTCCAATCACAAAGACCGTCCAATTCAGGGAGTTGTCAGCGCTCAAATACTGCCCCCATCCATCGCCCGGACTGCGAGAACGAAGGTAGAGCAACAGCCTGATCAATCGATTTTCGATCGAATTGGCTCGGCTCACATTGACGAGTGGGGTGCGATCAGTGCCGTCGATCACCTCCAGCCGCACTTTGCCATAACAATCCAGATCGCTATTCAGTCCGGCACACAGAGTTCCGACGGCTTGTGAATTAGGGTAGTTCAGATTGACGACATGATATCCAAGGTCAGCAGCCAGGTTGCTCATCTCCTGATAGAAGCGCGGGACGGCGCCTGTCCCTGGAAGAAAGAGAAAGAGCTGGTTGCGTGGGGCGACGGAGGGATTATGTACGACGTAATGCGGCTCAAGATCCGTATCAATCCGGGCGTCCGTCTCCTCCGGCAGGACGAAGGAAGACTGCCGCTGCGCATACACGGTCTGGCCTCCTGCCAGAAGAACGGCAACGAAACAGCACAACAAAAATTCTGATCTCTTCCGCATCAATCACTCCTGATAATGGGGGCAAAGTCGTCACTACTGGTCGAGAAACCGTGGGCCATGAAGATTGTCGGTCCAGCCCCATCGGTTCGGAACCAGATGCGCTCGCCATCCAGCGGCGTCGTCCGACCAACTTCAACCCAAGTCTCTCTCTTCATCTTCCGTTGTCTGGGTTTGCGACGGTGCCTGCATTCAACTACCGCCATTCCGGCAAAGACGCCGTTCGCCAGACGGCGAGTCTGCGACCACCCACCAGACCGTCGTCGCAAAGTTCTCTTTCGGGTCTCGGAAAACGGAAGGGGCGCTTTTGCAGGTTGAGCATGCGAAAATCGCCCGAGGGGATGTCGCTGTTGAACCAGATGGTGGTGTCAGTGGTTATTATCAACCATTCCGCATGATCCTTGATATTCCTGATAAGACTCAAACCATCGGCAAAGCTTAGATGGAAGATCACTTCTCGGCAAAGGACCGCATTGCAATCTGGAATTGGCTCATCAACCGCGTCGAGTCGTCGAAAGTCGACTCCAGGTCTGCCATAGGCAGCGCGGTTACGCTCGACTACATTCTCGACGATGTCAAGTCCCAGATAATCGCAGGGTAACTCCACCTGGGACATCCACGTCCAATCACCACAGCCGACATCGACAAGCGTCTGAACCTTCAGGTCCTCAAGTAACCTTGTCAACGACGAGCGCACCCGTGTGGTCGTCTCGAGCTCTGATCCCAGTCCTGATGCAGAAACCTGATCATTGTCTTGTATCCACACGCCAAGTTCATAAATCTTTTCGAAGCGTCTGCGACGATCGCTGTCATCCAGGTGAGCCGTCTCAAAACGATTTAGCCGTCGCAGTTTGTCTAGCAGACGATAGGCGCCCGTTCGATAGAGTCCGTGACGGATGATCTCTTTCACGCTCTGTTGATGATTCCACTTCGAAACAGTTGTTCTGCTCATCATATTCTGGCATGTGTCCGCGGTCATCTAAAAGTGAATCCATTTGGGCACCGCCGAGAACGGCCACGATCAGCGCCGGAGGCATTCCCCTCCTGCCCCCCCCCCAACAGGCCCCTTGATCCGTGACACAGGCAGTCGACCCTTTTCCTCTCTGGAATGATCCTCCCTCGCCGAGAAGAGCCTCGCCCCATCTGCGCTGGAGGGCCCGCCAGCGATATTCTGGGCTACTCAGTTTTGCTTGATTGTTGACCATCATGCCCACCTCCAGACGCATTATTGCGTCAAGCGAGGTGTCCACGAAAGTGGGGGAAGTCCATGATTGCTGGAGCACGAGCTTCTGTTTTGGCATCGCTGGCCGGGAGTCGCCGATTGAGCTTGTCCCGGAATGTCAGTAGACTGAACCGTCGTTAGAGGGAGGGAGGGAGCGATGGCCGGGCCGCGGAGCATTCGGGAGGCGTACACGATTCACGGAGTGACGGAGTACTACCGTGGCGCGGGGGAGAGCTATCGCAACCCGCATGAGGCGGAGGTGAGGGCACTGATCGCCGAGGGGGTTGCGCGGTGGCAGCTGCCATTGGGGAGCGTGCTGGACCTGGCGTGTGGGAGCGGCGAGGCGACCCTGGCGTTGCGCGAGGCGGGAGCCGGGCGGGTCGACGGGATCGATCCGTACACGGGGGCGGCCTACCTGGAGCGAACGGGGCAGCGGGCGGAGGCCTTTCGGTTCGAAGAGATCGCGCAGGGCCGGCTCGATGGGCGGTGGTATGATCTGATCGTCTGCAGTTTCGCGCTGCACCTGATCCGGCCCTCCTGGTTGCCGGCGCTGCTCTACCGTCTGGGGGGCATCGCGCCGCGGCTGCTGGTCCTGACGCCCCACCAGCGCCCCTCGATCGAGCCGTCGTGGGGCTGGGTCCTGCGGGAGGAGATCCGGCCGCAGCGAGTGCGGGCGCGGCTCTACGATCGGCGTTCTTCGGAAGACCAGACCAAGGGAGAGGAAGCAGATGGCGCAAGCGAAGGGGGCTTTACGAGAGCGGTTTGAGGAGTGGGCGGGGCGACCGGCCCGGGTCTTCTCGGCACCAGGCCGCGTCAACCTGATCGGGGAGCACACCGACTACAACGACGGGTATGTCCTGCCGATGGCGCTCGACCGACGCACCTATGTCGCGGCCGCCCCACGTGCCGACGGAGTGATCCGTTGTCGCTCGACGGGCTATGTGGGGGAGGTCCGGTTCGAATTGAACCCGGACAGCCAGCCGGCGCGCGATTGGGCCAACGTGATTCGTGGCGTCGCGACCTGCCTGTTGCGGGAGGAGTACCGGTTGACGGGAGCGGATCTGTTGATCGAGAGCGAGGTCCCGATCGGCGCGGGGCTCAGCTCTTCGGCGGCGCTGGAGGTGGCGACAGGGCTGGCGTTGCTGCGGCTGGCCGATGAGCCAGTCGACCCGGTCGATCTGGCGCTGGTATCGCAGCGGGCAGAGCAGCAGTTTGCCGGAACGAATTGTGGCATTATGGATCAGTACATCGCCGCGCTCGGGGTGGAGGGGCACGCCCTCCTCATCGATTGTCGGAGCCTCGAGTATCGGGCGGTGCCGCTCAATTTGAGCGAGACGCGGGTCGTCATCTGCAATTCGATGGTGCAGCACGAGCTGGCATCGGGCGAGTACAACCAGCGGCGCGCGGAGTGCGAAGAGGGGCGTGCGCCGGCTCTCGTCCTACCTGCCGGGGATCCTCGCGCTGCGGGATGTCGAGATCGAGGCGTTCGATCTCTACAGTGGGTCTCTGCCGCCGATCATTGCCCGGCGCTGCAATCACGTGCTGACGGAGAACGCGCGGACGCTCGAGACGGCCGCCGCGCTCGAAGCGGGGCAGCTGGAGAGGGTCGGGCAGTTGATGAGCGCCTCGCACGAGAGCCTCCGGGAGGACTACGAGGTGAGCTGTCCGGAGCTGGACCTGCTGGTCGAGATTGCGCGGAGCTGCCCGGGGGTTTACGGAGCGCGCATGACCGGCGGCGGCTTTGGCGGCTCGACAGTGCAGCTGGTCCGGGCCGAGGCGGTCGAGCAGCTGCGCGCGATGATGACTGATCGATACCGGACCGCAACGGGGCTCACGCCGGAGTTCCTCATCTGCCAGGCTGGGGGAGGAATGAGGAGTGAGGAGTAAGGAGTGGGAAGTGAGAGTGGGATCGAGCCTGGGTACGCGGACCTCTGGTCCGCATGATCCCCGGACTTGAGGAAGAGGAGAGGATCACCCGGAGGATAGAGGATGTCGAGCGAGAACGACCATCGAGGAGCTGACGGGGGCAGTGCCTTCCGGGAGGGGCGTCATCGTCGGGTTCGCCGGCTCGCCCTCATCGGCTGCCTGCTCTCCGGCTGGTGGATCGCGGGAACGGTCGGGCTCTCCCAGCCGCCTTCGACCACCACCACCCAAGGCCAGCCTTCCCCGGGCCAGTTCGACTGGGAGCGGGCGGTCTCGCTCTACAAACAGGGGCAGTATCGCGCGGCGATCGGGGAGTTCCAGGGAGTGCTGACCGAACATCCGACGCACGCCGACAGCTGGAAGTTCGTCGGGCTGGCCTACCTCGCGCTCGACGCGCCGGCACAGGCGATTCCGGCGCTGCAACGGGCATTCGAGTTGAAAGAGCAGCAGGAGCGGACAGACCCGTCGTTGCGTCGGGCATTGGCCGAGGCGCATCTCGCCCAGCAAGAGTATGCCGCGGCGCTGCCGCAGCTCGAGTGGTTGACCGGGGTTCGACGGACCGGGACGGCCGCCGGACTGGGAGGGGAGCGGACTGGAGACTGGTACCTGCTTGGAGTCGCCTACGCGGGCCTGGAGCGGGGCGAGGAGGCGACGCGGGCGCTCGACAAGGCGTTGGCGCTCGAC
>JBEIJP010000095.1:0-8448 GCA_040380245.1 Acidobacteriota bacterium
CTGCGGCAAAAGAAATTTTTGGAGACAACCGGGAATGAAGGAGTCAAACGGAATTGAGTCCGTCGGAAAAAGAGGGGGGGATCAGGAATTTGTCAGGAAAGAATCTGAAGAGAAGTGGTTCCAGCTTGGGAAAAGGCGCTGGAAGGGGGGAAAAGGATCGAAAGGGTCGATTGCTCACTGGGTACAATCGACCCTCTTCGTACCAAAGATCGAACCAGACAGTAGTCGATCGCCGTAATCGGTTCTCGCTACGGAACGTCGGGCATCGGTAGATCTTACCGACAGACTAAGTAAACATCGAACCGCCCCGGAATTCCAGTCTTTTTGCGCAATCGGTCAAATTTTTTCCAGCCGGATGGGGAGTTGGGTCGAGGGACGGGGGGGAGACGGGACCGATCCAGTCGGACCGGTCCCGGAAGGGGTGTCAACCACGGTTGATGAGGCTGGCGACAAACCCGGCGCCAAACCCGTTGTCGATATTGACGACGGTCACATTGGAGGAGCAGGAATTGAGCATTCCGAGCAGAGCCGCGATCCCGTGGAGACTGGCGCCATAGCCGATGCTGGTCGGAACGGCGATGACCGGCACCCGGACCAGTCCGCCGACGACGGAGGGCAGAGCGCCTTCCATGCCGGCGACACAGACGATGACCCGCGCCGATTCCAGCAGTTGGCGACGGCTCAGAATCCGGTGAATGCCCGCCACGCCAACATCGAAGAGGCGTTCGAGGCGATTGCCCATCAGTTCGATGGTCAGGGCGGCCTCGTCGGCCACGGGAATATCGGACGTTCCGGCGGTGACAACCGCGATCAGGCCGTGACCGTGGATGGTCAGATCGCGTTGCACGGAGATGGCCTGACAGCTTTCGTGGAAGACGGCCTCGGGGGCGAGCTCCCGGACACGCTCGAAGGCCGCGGGGGTGGTCCGGGTCACCAGGAGATTGCCGGACCGCTCGAGCAGTCGCGCGGCGATTCCGGCGACCTGTTCCGGGGTCTTGCCCTGCCCAAAGATGACCTCGGGAAAGCCTTGCCGGATGGCGCGGTGATGGTCGACGTGAGCGTAGCCAAGGTCTTCAAACGGGAGGTGGCGCAGCTGAGTCATGGCCTGCTCCAGGTCGAGCTGCCCCTCGCGATACTCTGTCAGAAGTTTTGCCAATCGTTTTTCATCCATCTGGACTCCCTTCGTGTTCTTGCTTCTCCTGCCGCATCTTCAGGTCTTTTCTGTTCGATTGGGTCTCGACCTTCGCCGGAACACCAGGAATCTTGAGTGATTCGTGACAGATTCGCGACCGCGGGGAGGTAATCCTCTCTGGTTGAGAAGGTAACCCGGCGACTCCACCCCACCAGGGGGGGGATGGGACGCGGGATTGTACCCCGTCGAGGGCGATGCTTGACAAGCTTTTCCGGTGACTTCTATAGTCACTGATTGCTCATCAACAATCGGTTGTCGGGAGAGAAGCGTTCCTGCCTGACCGTGAGATGCTGTTCCCAAGGAGAGCAGGGCCTCCCCTGTCTGTAGAACTGTACTGTGATCAACAAAAAGCGCATTACCATCGGCGTCACGGGAGCGAGTGGAGCGATCTACGCGCAACGTCTGCTCGATCGGTTGGCCAGCAATGAAGCCGTCGAACGGATCGAGCTGGTGATGACCCAGGCTGGGGTCCGAGTCGTTCACGAGGAGCTGGGGATCAACGTGGCAGGATCGGATCGCCGGGTCGTCGAATCGCTCCTTGGGCGGGACGTCGACAAGGTCATCGTTCATTCGGCCAACGACATTGGAGCGTCGATCGCGAGTGGTTCCTACCTCAGCGACGCGATGGTGATCCTGCCGTGCAGCATGGGCTCGCTGGCGGCAATTGCGCACGGGGTGACCCGGGACCTGGTCCACCGCGCGGCCGATGTGATCATCAAAGAGAATCGGCTGCTGATCATCGTGCCGCGGGAGACGCCGCTCAACGCGATTCACCTCGAAAATATGCTCAAGCTGGCCCGAATGGGAGTCCGAATCATCCCGGCCATGCCGAGCTTCTACCATTTTCCGAAGAGCATTGACGACCTGATCGAACATTTCACCCATCGATTGCTCGATCACCTGGGTCTTCCGCACCAGCAGGAGACCCGCTGGGAGGGCAGTCGTCCCGCCAAGGCACGGAGGTAAGCCGCTCGCGATGTGGAAGAGATTGTGGATCACCCTGGAGATGATCAAGTTCGAGCACACGCTCTTCGCGCTTCCCTTTGCGCTGCTCGGGGCGGTTCTGGCGGCGCGCGGCCTGCCGAGTGGTTCCGTTCTGGGATGGATCCTCCTGGCGATGGTCGGAGCGCGCTCGGCGGCGATGGCCTTCAACCGCCTGGTCGACCGGGGCTTCGACGCGCAGAATCCACGGACACGGACACGCGCCCTCCCGGCCGGGCTTCTGAGGCCCCGGTTTGTGACGGTCTTCACGGTCGTTTCCGCTACTCTTTTCTTCTTTGCGGCGGCCATGCTCAATGATTTGACGCTGTGGCTCTCTCCGATCGCGCTCGGCTCGGTGCTGGGCTACTCCTACACCAAGCGGTTCACCTCTCTCTCCCATCTCGTGCTCGGGTGGTGCCTGTCGATCGCGCCGACGGGTGCGTGGATTGCGGTGCGGGGGGCGATCGACTCCCCCGTTCCGCTGCTGCTCAGCCTGGCAGTCATGCTCTGGACCGCGGGATTCGACATCCTCTACGCCTGCCAGGACCAGTCCTTTGACGTCGAGGCCGGGCTCCATTCGATCCCCCAGCGATTTGGCGTCAGCGCTGCCCTGCGGATCGCGCGCGGACTCCATCTGGCGATGTTTGGCGTCCTGGTGATCCTCTCCTGGTGGAGCGAGCTTCAATGGATTGGACTGTTGGGGGTGGGAACCACCGGCGTGCTCCTGATCCACCAGCACCGCCTGGTGCGTGCCGACGATCTCTCGCGGCTCAACGCGGCCTTTTTCACTACCAACGCCTATGTCAGCGTGATCCTGTTCGTGACGATCGCCGCGGACCTTTTCCTCCTGTCGAGAGGCTCGGTATGACCAGCAAGTCGGATCGGCTCCCGCTCCCGGCACAGCAGCGACGGCGGAGATGGCAACGGCTGGCGTTGTGCGGAGGAGCGTGGCTGCTGATCGCCTCTCCCCTCGCCGCGCAGCCTGGCGTCAAGCCGGTCCACGAAGCGGCCGGGCAGACGCGGCCTCAACCGGAGTCGTCTGGATCCGGGCATTCGTCGGATGAGGAGACACACAAGCGTCACGAGTACGCGTCGCTGCGCAAGGCGCGGGTGGAAGTGGTCGACTTCGAGATGCCAACGCTGGCGGGGACTCCCGTCCAGCTCCGAGAACTGATTGAAGACGCCAAAGTGGTGCTGATCCACTTCTTCGCCACCTTCTGCCACAACAGCAACTATGATGTCCGAACGATCAATGATCTCTACCGGGCCTGGCGGGAGCAGGGATTGGTGGTGATTGGCGTCTGCGAATATTCATCGGCCACTCAGCTGAGGCGATTTCAGGAGCGCCACCGCCCGGAGTACCCAATCGTCCTCGAAGGAGAGGGACTCCGGTCAGACCGGGAGCAAACGCTCCACTACCGATATCGTCGCCAGGCCGGTGACTCACGCCACTGGGGAACCCCTTTCAACCTCTTCCTGGAGAAGTGGTCATCAGATAAGAAGAAGACGGTCCTGACGCGAAAGGTCAAGGTCGCGACCGGCGAGCTGATCCGAGCCGAAGTCGAGGCCCTGCTGCGGCGCCGACTCGGAGAGCCTCGCGCGGAGAAGAGCAACGAGCCCCTCCCGGATTCATCCGTCGAGGGAGCCGCCAACTAGATGGAGACTTGTGCGATGAACCCAGCCAACTACCTTGTGGATCAAAGCCTCGCCCCGATCGCCGAGCGCGTAATGGCGGGAGAGCGCCTCTCGTTTGAGGATGGGATGGCCCTGTTTCGCAGCCACGATCTCCACGCGATTGGGCGACTCGCCGACGTGGTCCGCCGTCGTCGCCACGACCGCACGACCTACTTCAACGTCAACCGCCACCTCAACCCGACCAACTACTGCTACGCCGATTGCAAATTCTGCGGCTTCTTCGTCAAGCACAACCAGGAGGGCGGCTACACCCACAGCATCGACGAGTGCCTCAAGATTGCCCGGGACGCCTGCGCCGAAGGGGCGACCGAGCTGCACATCGTCGGTGGGCTCAACACCCGTCTGCCCTTCTCGTACTACACGGACCTGCTCTCATCGATCAAACGCGAGTTTCCGACCCTCCACCTCAAGGCCTTCACGATGGTCGAGCTCGACTTCTTCGCCAAGTTCTACAAGATGAGCGACGAGGAGACGATCGAGCGGCTCCAGGAGGCCGGACTGGACTCGTGCCCGGGGGGGGGCGCCGAGGTCTTTGCCGAAGAGACGCGCGCCCGGATCTGCACCCACAAGACCGATGGAAACCGCTGGCTGGAGGTCGCGGGCAAGGTCCACGCGGCGGGGCTCAAGACCAACGCGACGATCCTCTACGGGCACGTCGAGACCCTCGAGGACCGCGTCGACCACCTCATTCGCCTGCGAGAGCAGCAGGACCGCTCCGGTGGGTTTCAGTGCTTCATTCCGCTGGCGTTCTACCCTCCCGGAACCCAACTCTCGCACCTGCCGGGACCGTCCGGGATCGACAGCCTCAAGATGATCGCCCTCTCGCGACTGATGCTCGACAACATCGACCATATCAAAGCCTACTGGGTGATGCTCGGTAAGCGGCTGGCCCAGACGGCTCTCCATTTTGGAGCCAACGATTTTGACGGCACGATCTCGCGTGGGGGAGAGTTGATGGAGTCCTATCTCGTCGAAAACCGGAGCGACAACGAGGCGACCCGGGACGAGATCGTCCGGCTGATCGCCGAGGCGGGCTTCCTCCCCGTCGAGCGGGATACCCTCTACCGGCCCCTCCAGGAGTATGCCAGCGCGCACGCCTGAGTCGATGGGCCCTTCTCGGAGGAGGTGCCGGGCCACCCGTGCACTCCTCCTCTCTTTCTATCTTTCTACCGATTGTCTCAAGTAAGGACCGACGTCATGACCCGAGAGATCAAGGTTGCCCACAGTCCGGATTCGGACGATGCCTTCATGTTCTATGCCCTCGCGACCGACAAGCTGGACACTGGAGAGATTCACTTTACTCACGTCCTGCGCGATATTCAGACCCTCAACCAGGTCGCCATGACGACTCGGGAGTACGATGTCACGGCGGTCTCCTTCCATGCCTACGCCTACCTCGCGGAGCACTACGTGCTGCTGCCTCACGGAGCGAGCATCGGGGATGGCTACGGTCCGATCGTCGTCGCGCGGGATCCCTTTCCCGCGTCAGAGCTTTCGCGCAAGCGCATCGCCGTTCCCGGAACCCTGACCAGCGCCTTTCTGGCTCTGCGGCTGCACACGCCGGAGTTTGAGTACGGCGTCGTCCCCTTCGACGAGATCATCGAGGCGGTCGTCGATGGGTCCTATGACGCGGGGCTGCTGATTCACGAAGGGCAGCTGACCTACCACGAACAGGGGCTGGGAAAGGTGGTCGACCTCGGGGACTGGTGGAAGAAGGAGACAGGACTTCCCCTGCCGATGGGCGGGAATGTCATTCGACGCGAGCTTGGACCAGACCTGCAGCGACAAGTCTCCTACTGGCTGCACCGGAGCATCGAGTATTCGATGGAGCATCGCCAGGACGCGCTCAACTACGCGCTGCAATTCGCGCGGGACATGCCCGCCGAGACGGCGGACCGCTTCGTCGCCATGTGGGTCAATCAGAGCACGCTCGGATACACCGATCGCGACCGGGAAGCAGTCCAGCGACTTCTCGACGAAGGCTTCCGCAAAGGAATCATCCCACGTCAGGTCGCGGTAGAGTTTGTTCCGGCGAATTGAGCGCGCAGGTGGTCGATCGACCGGGTCATTTCGCGGGTGGCAGGGAAGAGGAATCGAGCGGCTCGACGTGAATGGTGGCGGTCACACGGCCAAAAGTGCTCTGGAGCCGCTCTTCCACCTCTTCGGTGACGGCGTGGGCCCGATGGGCGTCGTGCTCGATTGCCGGATCGATGTGCATGTGCATCTCGACAAAGATCGCTCCCCCGTGGGACCTGGATCGAATGTCGTGAACGGAATGGACCCCAGCGACCGACTCGGCGATCGCCGCGATGCGTGCCGGGGGAACCGGGGCCTCATCGACCAGCACCGGTACCGCTCGGATGAAGATCTGATACCCGCTCCAGGCGATGAAGATCGCTACCCCCAGGGAGAGGGCTGGATCAAGCCAGTACATCCCCCGGTCGACAAAGAAGAGACCGACGAGAATCGCCAGGCTGATGACGATATCGCTCCGCGTGTGAACAGCGTCGGCCAGGAGAAACTCACTCTGCCAGCGGCGCCCCTCACGTGTTTCGTAGATGGTGACGATCAGGTTGACGACCAGTGTCACGACCATTACCCAGATCGTCAGTGAGGTGATCTCCGGCGGAGAGGATGCGCCGCCCATCAGCCGACCAATCGCGCTCAGCCCAATCTGATAGCAGGTCACAAAAAGAAATCCAGCAATGACAAAGGCGGCGAGCGTTTCGAACTTGGCGTGGCCGTAGGGATGGTTTTCGTCCGGCTCGGCGGAGGCGTAGCGGGTGATGACCAGTCCGACTACGTTGTTGAGAGAGTCGACAGAGGAGTGAATGGCATCGCTGATGACGCTGAGGCTTCCGGCGAGCAGTCCGGCAACCAGCTTCCCGGCAACGACCAGCAGGTTGAGCACGAGCGTGACAATCAACACCCGTTGGACTGCTCGCGCATAATCGGGACTCGTTCGTTCCATCGTTGATCGACTCAAGATTGGTTTCCTCTCGCCTTCGAGGTGATTCCTTTTTTTACCAGATCGCAGGCTGCTGCTGCGTCACGCAGTGGATGGCGCCAAGTCCCCAGATCAACTGTGTACAGTCGATCGGAATGACTCGGCGGGTCGGAAAGAGCGACTGCAGCAGCTCGCAGGCCTCCGTGTCGTGGGGATCACGGTAGGTGGGAACCAGCACTACTTGATTGGCAATGTAGAAATTGGCATAGCTCGCCGGCAAGCGTTGTCCGTCATACAAAACCGGACCGGGCATCGGCAGTTCGACGATTCGGAGCCGGCGGCCATCCTGATCGGTCATCTCGCGCAACCGGGCCAGATTCTCCCGCAGTGGGGCGTAGTTCTCATCCGCTGGATCCTGCTCAACAACGGTGACGACGGTATCCGGGGCGACAAACCGCGTCAGATCGTCGATATGGCCATCGGTGTCGTCCCCAACGATCCCATCTCCGAGCCAGAGGATGTGACGAACCCCGATGTAGCGACGCAGGTACTCCTCGATCGTGGCCCGATCCAGCCCCGGATTGCGATTGGGATGGAGAAGGCAGGACTCTGTCGTCAGCAGCGTCCCGCGGCCATTGACATCGATCGAGCCGCCCTCGAGCACGATCCCTGGATGAAAGAGCGGCTCGCCCATCTCGTGGGCAATGCGGGTCGGGACGACATCGTCGGCGTCATACGGGGGGTACTTGTCGCCCCAGGCGTTGTAGCCCCAATCGTTGATCGCGCGCTCCCGCTTGCCAGACCGGTCGCGGACGACGTAATTGGGGCCGTGATCCCGGCACCAGGCATCGTTGGTCGGATGGTAATGGAAGACGACACGGTTTGGATCGACCCGTCGCTGCCCAAGCAGTGAGCGAACGCGGCCAGCGAACTCTTCGTCGGCGACGTTGATCCGGACCAGCTCGGAGGCGGCGAGGTGCTCGACCAGCTCGGCGAAGATGCCCGGAACCGGCTCAAAGGCTCCGGGCCAGCTCGCCTCCTTGTGGGGCCAGGAGAGCCAGGTCGCCTCGTGCGGCTCCCACTCGGCGGGCATGTGGTAGCCGAGGTCACGCGGGGTTGCAGGGGGGATGCCCTCTTCCACGAATTCACTCCCCTTCCAGATAACGGCGGGTCAGATCACCGTAGGCATCGATGCGCCGGTCCCGGAGAAATGGCCAATGGGTGCGTTGCTCTTCGATCCGGGCCAGGTCGCAATCGGCGAGCAGGATCTCTTCGCGGTCGACGGATCCCTGGACCATCAGCTGTCCGGACGGATCGGCGAAGAAGCTCTGCCCCCAGAACTCGATGCCCTTGCCCGGATGGCCTGCCGGCGTCGGCTCATGGCCGACTCGATTGGCCACCGCGACAAAGACGCCATTGGCGATGGCATGGGACCGCTGAATCATCTGCCAGGAGGCGTGTTGCCGCTCGCCATACTCGGCCTTCTCGTCGGGGTGCCATCCGATCGCCGTCGGGTAGAAGAGGATCTGCGCCCCTCGCAGCGCGGTGAGCCGGGCGGCCTCAGGGTACCACTGGTCCCAGCAGATGAGGACGCCGACCTTGCCATACCTCGTCGCGAAGGTCTGAAATCCAA
>JBEIJP010000096.1:0-8388 GCA_040380245.1 Acidobacteriota bacterium
CATGGAAGCAATTGCGAAGGCCACCAACGTCAAAATTTCGTCGCAGAAGGCCAAACTGGTCATGGACCTGATTCGTGGGCGCCGCTACAGCGAGGCACGCGACATCCTGCGGTTCACCAACAAGCGGGCCGCCGGGCTGATCTACAAGGTTCTCGAATCGGCCCGCGCCAACGCGGAGCAGAAGGCCCAGCAGGCCAACATTATGGTCGACGTCGACGAGTTGAAGGTCAAGGCTTGCTACGCTGACACGGGGACGACCAAGCATCGTCGGCGGGTGCGGCCAGCTCCGATGGGTCGAGCCTACCGTGAGCGACGCCACTACAGCCACCTGACCGTCGTCGTCTCGAACGACTGAGCGGGTACTGCATTTGCCCTGACGGGCTGGTGCGACGCAACGAAGGTGCTGACAATCGGCAGCTGGCAGGAAGAGATAGGCAGTCCGTGGACTGCGAGAAATCTGCAAACGGAGAGAAGCATGGGTCAGAAAGTACATCCCTACGGGTTCAGGCTCGGATACAACCGGACGTGGCGATCGCGCTGGTTCTCGAAGCGGGAGTTCGGCACGCTGCTCCTCGAGGATCTCAAGCTCAAGAAGGAACTCAAGGGCCGTTTTGCCGGTGCCGGAGTCTCCCAGATCGAGATCGATCGGGCTGCGAATCGTCTGCGTGTGATCATCTACACCTCCCGTCCCGGGGTGATCATTGGCCGCAAGGGAGCCGAAATCGACAAGCTCAAGCAGGAGATCAGTCAGCAGACCAAGAAAGAGGTCTTCATCGACATCCGCGAGATTCACAAGCCGGAGCTCAACGCGCAGCTCCAGGCCGAGAAGATCGCCCAGCAGCTCGAGAAGCGAATTGCCTTCCGCCGCGCCATGCGGAAATCGGTGGAAGAAGCGCTCCGTTTTGGCGCCCTCGGCATCAAGGTTCGCGTCTCGGGGCGGCTCAATGGCGCGGAGATTGCCCGCTCGGAGTGGACGCTGCAGGGCAGGCTGCCGCTCCATACCCTGCGTGCCGATATTGATTATGGGTTTGCCGAAGCCAACACGACCTTCGGCGTCATCGGTATCAAAGTCTGGATCTACCGGGGCGAGATCATGAATCCCCGGGAAGCGATGATGAAGCGGTAGGCCGGGGAGAGGCATTGGACTCCCGGTGAAGATGATTGCCGGAGGCCGCAATGAGGCGGCTCTCCCGAGGGTCTTCCCTCCCATTTTCGGGATTTTGTTATGGCTGAATATAAAACACCCAAGAAGGTTAAGTACCGCAGACAGCAACGTGGACGACGCAGTGGGGTCGCCAATCGTGGAGCCACAATCTCCTTCGGGCAGTTTGCCCTGAAGGCGGTGGAGGCAGCCTGGATCACGGGTAAGCAGATCGAGGCAGGGCGCGTGGCGATCACCCGGTACGTCAAACGCGGCGGAAAGCTTTGGATTCGAGTCTTCCCCGACAAGCCCATCACCAAGAAGCCTGCGGAAACCCGTATGGGCAAAGGTAAGGGTGCCCCAGAGGGCTGGGTCGCGGTCATCAAGCCCGGTCGAATCCTCTTTGAGATGGAGGGTGTCGATGAAGAGACAGCCAAGCGGGCTATGGAACTGGCCGCGGCGAAGCTCCCAATCAAGACGAGGTTTGTCTCCCGGCAGGATCAGGAAGGGGGTGCGATATGAGGGCGAAACTGGACAGTGTCCGACACCCGTCGAGTGAGGATCTGGCCAACCGGATCCTGCAGATCAAGGAATCCCTCTTCCGTCTCACCTTCCGCAAGGCGCTGGGTGATACCGATACGGTCAAACAGATTCGCCAGGACAGGAAAGAGTTGGCTCGTCTCAAGACCTTGTTGCGTGCCCGGGCGCTTGGCCTCGAAAAGTAACGCCTTCGGTCGAGTGGATGAGGGGACAGGTTGGTTTCAAGTCAGAGTGGCAGAGAAGAGAACTGTTATGAGTGAAGAGAGTAAGGATATCCAGGAAGGCGCCGGCGAGAGCCCGGCCTCGACAGCTCCCGTCCGGGGACGTCGGACAGAGAAGATTGGGTTGGTCACCAGCGACAAGATGACCAAGACGGTGGTGGTCCGGGTTGACCGATTGATCAAGCACCCGATCTATAAGCGCTACGTGCGCAAGCGTGACAAGTTCATGGCGCACAATGAGATAGAGGGCCTCGGCATCGGGGATCAGGTTCGCATCGTTGAGACACGTCCGCTCTCCGCTCGGAAGCGCTGGCGAGTTGTCGAGGTGCTGCGCAAGGCTTCCCGCTGAGACGCGATACTCATCCGGAGGCGGCAAGACCTGGTGAGCCTTCCCGAACCCGTCTCGTTCTCCCTCTCCGGGGGCGAACGTACCGGTAAGGGGGCAGAAAGGCTCCGACTGAAGGAGATCCACCGGTGAGGTCTTCGCTGTGGCGTGTAGCCGATTGTAGCTCAGAGATCGTCGCCGCCGATCGTTGATGACTAGAGAAACCAGAAGAAAAGGCCTTCTTCGCTCCTTCGTATTCTGGTTTGATCGTGGCAAGGCGCGGCGCAAAAGAGACTAAGAAGAGCAAAGATCGACCAGAGATGGTTGGAATGGTGGCAGGGCATTAGATTCGGATTGGCAAGGGAGACTGGTTATGGTTCAAATGCGTTCGATTCTTGAAGTTGCCGATAATTCCGGCGCGAAGAAGATCGCCATGATCCTTCCGCTGGGAGGCAATATCGGTTCGCGCGCGAGCGTGGGGGATGTCATCACGGCTTCGGTCAAAGAGGCCAATCCCGACGGCACGGTCAAGAAGAAGCAGGTGGTCAAGGCCGTCATCGTCCGGACTCGTAAGGAGGTCCGGCGTAAGGATGGCACCTATATCCGCTTCGACCAAAACGCGGCGGTACTGATCAAGAACGATGGCGATCCGATCGGAACGCGCGTCTTTGGTCCGGTGGCCCGTGAGCTGCGCGATCGTGGCTTCATGAAGATTGTCAGCTTGGCGCCGGAAGTGATCTAGCCATCGACGGACCTCCAACGTGGTCCGAATGGAGTGGGTGAGGCAATTATGACGGTACGAATGAAAATCAAGAAGAACGATCAGGTGGTCGTCCTCTCTGGACGGGACAAGGGAAAACGCGGTCGTGTGATCGAGGTCCTGACTCGCAAGAACAAGGTCCTCGTCGAGGGGGTCAACCTGCTCAAGCACCACGAGCGCGCCAATCGACCTCGCGGGATCGCGGGCGGGATCATTGAGCGCGAGGCGCCGATCGATGCCTCCAACGTCATGGTCCTTGAAGGGGGTGTTCCGACTCGGGTCGGCTTCCAGGTCCTCGCCGATGGACGAAAAGTTCGCGTCTCCAAGCGGAGCGGCGAAGCGCTCGACTGAACAGCCGCACCCCCCGCGAAGGAGACATTCTCCTGCGCGACGCACCCGCAGCGGAATTCAGCTCCCGTAGCGGAGTTCAAAGGTTCCACTCGGCATCCTGGCAAGAGGACCGGAAAGACATTGTCAAGGTCGAGACGAAGTCGAGAGAGACAAGACAGAAGAGACCGAAGAAACAGGAAGATAGAAGCTTATGGCTGCAAGATTACACGAACGCTATGTCCGCGAAGTCGCCCCCGCCCTGACGCGTGAGTTTGGCTATCGCAACCCGATGAGCGTCCCCCGCATCGAGAAGGTCGTTGTCAACATGGGGCTTGGCGAAGCAATCCAAAACGCCAAGATCATCGACATCGCTGTCGGAGATCTCGCGACGCTGACTGGGCAGAAGCCAGTGGTCACCAAGGCGAAGAAGTCGATTGCCGCCTTCAAGCTTCGCGAGGGGATGAACATCGGTGCGATGGTCACCCTGCGTGGGGACCGAATGTATGAGTTCCTCGACCGGTTTATGAACATCGCGCTTCCGCGGGTACGTGACTTTCGTGGAGTCTCGGCGAAGTCGTTCGATGGTCGGGGAAACTACACCATCGGATTGCGGGATCAGCTGATCTTTCCTGAGATCGATTTCGGGAAGGTCGATAAAGTCCGCGGGATGAACGTCTCCATCGTCACGACGGCCAAGACAGACGAGGAGGCCCGTGCGCTCCTTCGCCAAATGGGAATGCCGTTCCGGTCTTAATAAACCAGAAGCGGGCCGATGATGATAAACACTTGAGTCGCGAAGCCAGGCGCAGAAGTAGAGTAATATGGCAGGACGGTAGCACAGTTGTTTGGCTACGGGAGTCTGGAAACAGGTAACTGGATATGGCAAAAACATCAAAGATGGTCCAGGCCGAGAGACGGCCGAAATTCAAGGTGCGGGGCTACAATCGCTGCAAGCGCTGCGGTCGGCCACGAGCCTTCTTGCGCAAGTTTGAAGTTTGCCGGATCTGCTTTCGCCAGCTGGCGCTGGAGGGACAGATCCCCGGGGTGACGAAGTCGAGCTGGTAAGGAGCACGCTTCCCCTCCCAGTCTACTTCACCCGTACCGGTGTGGTCGGGGCCAGTCAGCCGTACGGTTTCGCGCTGATCGGGGCGAAATTCCACCGGGGAGATTCACTGGTGAAGCGACAGAGGGCGTAACCGGCCTGTCCCGGTTCAAGACCCCGATACCGTTGACGGTAGTGATATCATCATCAGGTCGAAGAAGAGCGGAGTAGAGAAACGTATATGACTGATCCGATTTCCGACATGCTGACTCGGGTGCGCAACGCGATCGCTGCCCGCCATACCAAGGTCGATGTGCCTGCGTCGCGGCTCAAGGTAGAGATTGCACGTATCCTCAAAGAGGAAGGGTACATCACCAACTACAGCATCAAGACCGACGAGGACAACACCTTCCGGACCCTGCGGATCTTTCTTCGGTATGGCCCCAAGGGAGAGAGCGTCATCTCGCACATTCAACGTGTCTCTCTTCCCAGCCGACGCGTCTATCTCCCCGGGAAAGAGATTCCGAAGGTACTCGGAGGGCTCGGCATCAGCATTCTGACCACCTCACAAGGGGTCATGACCGGAAAGAAGGCTCGCCAGTCCAACATAGGCGGCGAAGTTCTTTGTGAAGTCTATTAACCAGACGCCAGGCTCCTCCCAGGGGGAGGTCGGGCAGACGTTTCTCTTGGAGCCCCGGCCCCGGGGGGCCACGGTCAGACAAGTGACCAGCTGGTCACAATGACAGGAGCGGGCGGCTACAAGAAAGAACGGCGCGGAAGCGGAGAGGTCTATGTCACGAGTAGGAAAAAAGATCATCGACATTCCGAAGGACGTCAAGATCACCATCACGGAGAAGGTGATTGAAGTCAACGGTCCAAAGGGAAAGTTGGAGACAACAATTCCGCAGGGGGTCACCTTCCGAATGGAAGACGGCAAACTGCAAGCCGAACGAGCCAGTGACGACTACGCCGCGATTCACGGAACGGCACGGGCGCTCGTCGCCAACGCGATCAACGGGGTTTCGGCCGGCTTTACGCAACAGATGGATGTCGTCGGAGTCGGGTACAAAGCCGATCTGCGTGGCAACAGCATCGTCTTTGCGCTGGGCTACTCGCACCTCATCGAGTTTGTTCTGCCGGCTGGCATCAGTGCGAAGGTCGAGAAGCTCCCACGGGCGATTACCCAGTACCAGACCACGGTAACCCTGAGCGGGATCGATCGGGAACTCCTCGGACAGACCGCGGCTAACATGAACCGATTGCGCAAGCCGGATGCTTACAAGGGAAAGGGAATTCGCTACGCGGATCGTCCTTACAAGTTCAAGGCCGGGAAGACAGGCAAGTAGCGCCTTGTCCGGGTCCCGGGTGATGCGGGCTTGCCGGCTGCGGTACGGGCCACTGTCGAACTGCCCAAAGATCGACCGCCCTGCTGGCAGAAAAGCCCGCCCGGATGAGCAGAAGAGAGTGGATTGCCCTCAAGGGCTGGAAGGAAGACGAGTATGGCAAAGAGATCACGCCAGGAGAGTCGAGAGGCTGTTCATCGAAGGATTCGCAAGCGCGTCAGCGGGACGCCCGAACGTCCTCGACTGGCCATCTTTCGCAGTGTCAACCACATCTACGCGCAGTTGATCGATGATCAGAAGGGGATCACCCTTTGCGCCGCCTCTTCGGTTGAGAAAGGCGCAGGCCTCTCAACCGGCGGAAACGTCGAAGCTGCCCGGACGATTGGTCGTCTTCTCGCGGAGCGGGCGCAAGCAAAAGGGATCACCAAGGTCGTCTTCGATCGCGGCGGCTACATCTATCACGGTCGGGTCAAGTCACTGGCGGAATCGGCGCGTGAAGCGGGACTGCAGTTTTAGGCAACCGGGGAGTGAGAGCAGGTATGGAGCGTATTAATCCGGATGGGCTGGAATTGAAAGATCAGGTAATCTCGATCAACCGCGTCACCAAAGTGGTCAAAGGAGGTAAGAATCTCTCCTTCGCCGCGCTGGTCGTGGTCGGTGATCAGCAGGGGATCGTAGGTTTCGGAACCGGCAAAGCCAAGGAAGTTCCGCAGGCGATCCGAAAGGCGATCGAGTCGGCCAAGCGGAACCTGGTGCGCGTTCCCCTCGCGGGAACGACAGTGCCCCATCCGATGACGGGTCGATTCGGCGCGGGTCGGGTTCTCTTGAAACCTGCTCGGGAGGGAACAGGCGTCATTGCCGGTGGAGCGGTCAGAGCGGTCATGAACGCGGCCGGAGTCAGTAACATCCTGACCAAGTGCCTGGGCTCAAACAATCCGCACAATGTTATCCGCGCGACCTTTGCCGCGCTCCGGAGTATGAAGAGCGCGGAGCAGGTGGCACGAATGCGGGGCCGCGCAGTAGAGGAGCTCTAAGTCATGGGGACGGAAACGAAGACGATCCGAATCGAGTGGTATCGCAGCGCGATTGCGACACCAGAGAAACACAAGGTGATCGTGCGCAGTCTTGGGTTGACCAAGTTGTGGCAGGTCGTCGAGCGGCCGGACAGCCCCTCGATCCGAGGGATGGTTGCCAAGGTGCCGCATCTGTTGCGCATCGTCGAATAGTGAGGAGCAGGTATGCCGATCGGCTTGAACAATCTGAGGGCGCCAGAGGGCGCTTCACACCGCAAGAAACGAGTGGGGAGAGGGCCAGGCTCTGGTTGGGGCAAGACCTCCGCGCGTGGAAACAAAGGACAGAAGTCCCGTTCCGGGTACAGCGGAAAGCGGGGGTTCGAGGGGGGGCAGATGCCCCTTCATCGTCGGTTGCCGAAGCGCGGATTTACCAACATCTTCAAGCGTGTCTGGGCTGAGGTCAACCTCACGGATCTGGAACTCCTCTTCGATGCGGGAGCGACCATTACGCCGGAAGACCTGCAGGCACGCGGTCTTGTACGGGCTTCCCGTATCAAATCGGTGGTGGTTCTGGGAGAAGGAGAGCTGACCAAGTCGTTGACGATCAGCGCTCACCGGTTTAGCGCCGCAGCGAGACAGAAGATCGAGGCCGCCGGTGGCACTGCCACGCTCATCACCCCGCCCGTCGCCAACGGGTAGCCTCGTGTCGGCTTGACAACCCCCCGATTGCGCGGTGCCTTTGCCGGTCTCGAGTGGATGTAGCCGTGATGTGCTTAAATGGTGTAGCGAGGTGTGAAACTGCTGACAATTTCCCCGCTCGACGGATCTTTTAACGGTAACCCACCACTTTCGCAGGGTGATCCGCGGCAGAGAGCGGGGGGCCTCCGCAGGGCAGCCGCCATTTTGACAGGTGTGTAGAATCAAGTTCAGCTGAAGGGACCAGTTCCCTGGGGTAGCAGGGTATGATCGAATCGTTTCTCAGTGCGGTACGGAATCTGTTCAAGGTAGAAGAGCTCCGCAAGCGAGTCCTCTTCACACTGGCGATGCTGGCGGTCTACCGGGCGGGTATCCATATTCCAGTTCCAGGCGTTGATCAAGAAGTGCTCAAAGCCCTCTGGGATCAGGCTGCCGGTAATCTCTTCGGTGTGCTCGACCTCTTTTCCGGTGGGAATTTGCGGCGGATCTCCGTCTTCGCGCTGGGGATCATGCCTTACATCACTTCATCCATCATCATTCAGTTAATGACCTCGGTCTACCCGGCCTTGAAGAAGATTCAGGAAGAAGGGGAACTCGGACGCCGAAAGATTACCCAGTACACTCGATATATGACCGTTGGTCTCTGCCTGGTGCAGGGCATGGGGATCTCTTTCTGGTTACAGCGGCAGCCGGGACTGGTGCTCGATGGGGGCGGTTTTGGGTTCATTACGATCGCGACCCTGACCATGATGGCCGGCACGATGTTTATTATGTGGATTGGGGAGCAGATCACAGAGCGGGGAGTAGGCAATGGGATCAGCCTTCTCATCTTCGCCGGGATCGTTGTTGGTATTCCGCGGGCCGTCGAACAACTCTTCGAGAAGATCCAGGATCCGGCATCCGCACTCTTTGTCATCGTCCTGCTGATCGTTATGCTGGTGGTCACGGGTGGGATCGTCTTCTTCGAGCGGGGCACC
>JBEIJP010000097.1:0-8379 GCA_040380245.1 Acidobacteriota bacterium
AGCTCCAATCTTTCGTCACTGCTGGTTTGGCATCGTCGAGGACTACCGCAAGGTGCTGCCCCTGTTGCAGCGCCGTCTCACAGAGAAGATGGCGTAGCGGCCACTGTCGGTCATTCAACCGATCAACCAGCCAGTCAGTCAATCAACGGATGGGTGGAGGGGGACTCTGATGATCGAAGCGGAAGCGACCCGCCCGGTTCTCTGGAACATTTCGCACTCGTGGATGCTCTACGTCATGTGGGCGATCTCGATGGCGATCGCGGGCTGGGGCGTTTGGCAGCGCCTGCGGCGTTGGCAGCTCGGAGGCGGGCCGGGTCTGCGTCAGCTTCTCCAGGATCGTCCGAGAGAGCGGATGAGGCGGGTGCTCCTCCACGCCGTCGCGCAGCGGCGAACGCTCCAGGATCGCTGGGCCGCTTTCTTCCACACCTTCCTCTACACCGGGTTCGGGATCCTCTTCGTCGCGACCGTCGTGGTCATGGTCGACGATCGCTTCGGGATTCCGGTGATGCGCGGCGCCTTCTACCTCTACTTTCAATCCCTGGTGGTCGACCTCTTTGGTGGGCTGGTGCTGGTGGGCGTGCTGATTGCCGCACGGCGACGGATCTCACGAAGAGGCAGGAAGGGAGAGGTTCGCCAGGCGGAGGCCTGGGGCACATTGGCGCTGATCTTTGCGCTGGCCGCGACAGGCTTTCTGGTCGAGGGATGGCGGATTGCGGCGACGGCGGATCCGTGGGGAGCCTGGTCGCCGATTGGCTATCTGGTGGCGCAAGCTTCCCGGCTGGTGATGTCGGACGGCGCGATGGTGATGGCGCACCGGGTGGGGTGGTGGCTCCACGCGGGCCTCTTCTTTGGATTGCTCGCCTGGGCGCCTCAGACCCAGATGCGGCACCTCCTGACAGGACCGCTGCAGATCTTCGCGGCACGGCTCGAGCCAGGTGGTGCGGCCCTGCAGACACTCGACCTCGACCGATTGATCGAGAGTGGCGAGCCGCTGGGGGTCCGCTCTCCCCAGCAGTTTGGCTGGCGGGAGCTGCTCTCCTTTGACGCCTGCACCCAGTGTGGTCGCTGTACAGCGGTCTGTCCGGCCAACACGGTTGGCAAGGTTCTCTCGCCGCGCGATCTGATCGTGCAGCTGCGCGACCTGCCGGTCCTGCCTCTGGCGACGTCGGAAGGGAATGGGGCGGCGTTGCCGATCACGTCGACGGCGCCGGCGGCCTCGCCGGAAGCGCTCTGGCAGTGTACGACGTGTGGGGCCTGTATGGAGGCGTGTCCGGTCTTCATCGATCAGATGCCGCGCATCGTCGATCTGCGGCGCTACCTGGCGATGGAGGAGGCTGACCTGCCGGAGACGATGCAGGCGGCGATGACCTCGCTCGAGACGCGGGGGCATCCTTTCCGCGGAACGCAGAGCACACGGCTCGACTGGGCCGAAGGGCTCTCTGTGCAGGCCCCAGTGCGAACGATGGCCGAGGTGGTGGCCGAGGTGGCCGCGGAGGAGATCGACGTGCTGCTCTGGGTGGGCTGTGGTGGCGCCCTCATCGAGCGCAATCAGCAGGTGGTGCGTGCCACCGCCCAGCTGCTCGACGCCGCTGGCGTGCGGTACGCGGTTCTCGGCCGGGAAGAGAAGTGCACCGGCGATCCGGCGCGGCGCGTCGGCAACGAATTTCTCTTCGCCTCGCTCGCCCGCGACAACGTTGCGACCTTGGAGCGCTACGGAGTCCGCACGATCGTCACCTCGTGCCCACACTGCTTCAATACGCTGCTCCACGAATACCCCTCCTTTGGGGGGAAGTACGAAGTCTACCACCACAGCGAATACCTCGCCCGCCTCGTGGCGGAAGGTCGGCTGCGCGCGGAGCGGGTGGCGGACCAGACGGTCACCTTTCACGATCCGTGCTATCTGGGTCGTCACAATGGGCGTTACGAGGCGCCGCGCCAATTGGTGCAGCTCTCCTCCCGTCGGACCATCGAGATGGAGCGCAGTCGTCAGGCTGGCTTCTGTTGTGGCGGCGGGGGCGGAATGAGCTTCGTCGATGAGCCCCGCGGGGCGCGAGTCAATCAGGAACGGGCGCGGGAGGCCCTTGGCACGGGCGCGGAGGTGGTGGCCGCCGCTTGCCCCTTCTGTATGACCATGCTCGAAGACGGCATCAACGCCCAACGTGGGGATCGACAGGTCCGCGTTCTCGATGTCGCGGAGCTGCTCTGGGAGTCGGTGCGGCCATCTCACGCTGGCCAGGAAAAGTTGGATGGGTGATGGCGCGATGCCCTCGTCCGCACGCCGCCGGGAGAAGCGAATGGTTGAATGGAGAGTCCGCTACGCGAGGAGATCGCGGGAAGGAGAGTCGCGATGGATCTTGGTCTGACACCAGAGCAACGACAGTTTCGGGATGAGTTGAGGAGCTGGCTGGCGGAGCACGTCCCGCCCCCGTTTCCTGACCGGGCGATGCTGGCCAGGGAAGAGGGCAAGGGGGCCTACTTCGAATATTTGCGCGATTGGCAGCAGCAGGTCCACGCTGCCGGATGGGCGGGCCTCTCCTGGCCACAAGCCTATGGCGGACGCGGCGCGAAGCTGATCGAGCAGGCGATCTTTCAGGAGGAGTGGGCGCGAGCCGAAGCTCCGCCCTTGATCAACGTGCTCGGACTCTCGTTGATTGGCCCGACGATCATCGCGGTTGGGACGGAGGAGCAGAAGCAGACCCACCTCTCCCGGATTCTCTCCGCCGAGGAGATCTGGTGCCAGGGGTTCTCGGAACCGAACGCCGGGAGCGACGTCGCCTCGCTGACGACGCGCGCCATTCTCGATGGCGATCATTTCGTCGTCAATGGTCAGAAGATCTGGACCAGCCTCGCCCACGTCGCCGATTGGTGCCTGCTGCTGGTCCGGACGGATCCACAGGTTCCCAAGCACAAGGGGATCACCGCCCTCCTCGTCGATATGCACTCGCCCGGTGTCGAGGTTCGCCCACTGCGCCAGATGACCGGGGATACAGGGTTCAATGAGGTCTTCTTCGACAATGTCCGGGTCCCGGTCCGCCACGTGCTGGGCGAGATCAACCGCGGGTGGCAGACCGCAATCGCCACGCTCATGAATGAGCGGGCCCACCTCGGCACCGGCATCTATGTCCAATTCCGCCGCAACCTCGATCAGCTGGTCGCCCACGTCGAGCGGCGGCAACGCGGCGGACGCCCCATGCGGGAAGATCCGCTCGTTCAGCAGAAGCTGGCCCAGGCCTATGTCGAGTTGGAGATCTTTCGGTTGACCAACACACGGGCCCTCAGCCGCATGCAGAGCGAGTCCGTTCCCGGTCCGGAAGGGTCGATCCTCAAGCTGCAGTGGAGCGAGTACAACCAGCGCTTCCAGCAGATCGCGCAGGAACTGCTCGGGCTCGATGCGCAGTCGGCAGACTTTGACGATGGCCAGTGGATCTACAACTTCCTGCGGTGCCGCGCCAACACGATCGAGGCGGGGACCAGCGAGATTCAGCGCAACATCATCGCCGAACGGGTGCTCGGACTGCCGAAGAGTTACGCCTGAATTGGGCGATCAATGTCACCCGTTTTCTTTCTACCTTCTTTTGCGGAGAGCCACCCATGGACTTCGACTTGACGAGTGCGCAGAAACTGCTGCAGCGATCGGCCCGGGACCTGCTGGGACGCGCCTGCCCACCGGAACGTGTCCGGGCCTTGATGGCCACCGAAACCGGGATGGAGGATGCCCTCTGGCGTGAGATGGCGGACCAGGGGTGGATCGGGCTGCTCTTGCCGGAGGCGGTTGGCGGGCTGGGGTTGAGTCTGGTCGATCTGATTCCGGTGGCGGAGGAGATGGGACGCGCCTGTCTGCCCGGGCCTTTTCTGTCGACCCTCTGGGCCGCGTCGCTGATCGAGCGGGCCGGGACAGAAGGGCAGCAGGCCCAGTATCTGGTCCCGATCGCTGAGGGCAGCCTCCAGGCGACGATTTCACTGCCGGAAGAGGAGATGGGAGCAGAGGGAGCGTCGACCCCCCTTCGTCTCGAGCGGAACGGAGATCGATATCGGCTGAGTGGGACGCGGCGATTCGTTCTCGATGGCGGCTCGGCAGACCTGATCATCTGCGTCATCGAGGGAGTCCCGATCGGAGCGTCCGAGACGTCACGCCTGCTCCTTCCAGTTCCGCGGACCAGTCCCGGCCTGACGACGACCGCGTTGCCGATGCTCGACGCGACACGGAAGATGGCGAGCCTGGACTTCGCTGGGGTGGAGATTGCCGGTGCGGACGCGTTGGCGGCCACTCCAGACCCCGAGCGGGCCCTTCGGGAGGCGACCGACATCGCGACCGTCGCCCTCTGCGCCGACCTGCTGGGTGGCATGGAGTGGACTCTCGCGGCGACGGTCGAGTATGCACGCACCCGCCAACAGTTCGGTCGACCGATTGGGACCTACCAGGCCGTACAACATCAGTGTGCCGATATGTTTCTGATGACCGAGAGCGCCCGGTCGGCGCTCTATCACTCGGCCTGGGCCGTCTCGGTGCGCGATCCGCAGGCCCACCTTGCTGTCTCGGTCGCCAAGGCCTACTGCGCCGACGCGGCGCGCGAGGTTGGCAACCGGGGAATTCAGGTCCACGGTGGCATCGGCTTTACCTGGGAGCACGGGCTGCACCTCTACTACAAGCGGGCCAAGTCAGGGGAGATGCTCTTTGGCGACGCCACCCGCCATCGGGGCCTCATTGCGACCTCCCTTCTCGAAAGAGAGGAGTAGCGGCGATGATGTGTGGAAGGAGGGCCAGCATGCGACACACAGCAAGCGCGATGAACGAAGGCGATGGGAAGAGCTGTGCAAGGCGGCTTCAGCGCAGCTGGACCCGGATCTGGCAGTCGGCGCTGCTCTTCTCGATGGCCCTTGGGCTGGTCGCGGCAGGAGGCAGGTCGATTCTCGCCGCGACGACCGAGGCCGGCGTGGCCCGTGTCGAAATCACCCCGCCGGTGGGGTATCCCATGGGCGGCTACCAGGCACGCCAGGGCCCTTCGACCGGGGTTCACGACCCGCTCTATGCCACGGTCCTCTGGCTGTCCGCGGATGGGAAGCGCGTGGCGATCGTCAGCTGCGACCTGCGCTCTTTCCCCTCGCCTCGTGTGGTCGAACAGGCGCGCGCCAGGGGCCTCGCCGATCACGTCCTGGTCGTCTCGACCCACACCCACTCGGGCCCGATCACGTGGGAGGATCGGACCTGGCCACGGCCAGACCGGTCCTGGTTCGCCGAGACCGAAGAGAAGATCCTGCAGGCGATCGCCGAGGCGGCCAGCCGCCGGTTCCCAGCCCGCCTCGCGGCGGGATCCGGATCGATCTATCTGGGCCACAATCGTCGCCAGGTCGAAGGGATCGGCAAGGTGACGATGCGCTGGCGAAACGAGGAGCGGCTTCCCACCGCGCCACTCGATCCGACCGTTCACGTTCTGCGCATCGACGGCGAGGCGGGCACTCCTCGTCTCCTCCTCGTCAACTACGCGTGCCACGCCGTGGTCCTCGGTCCTGACAACCGGCAGATCTCGGCCGACTACCCGGGAGCCTTGCGGCGCCACCTCGAAGCGGCCTTGCCCGGAGTGACCGCCCTCTTCCTTCCTGGCGCCGGCGGAGACATCAATCCCTACCTCGACAAGCAGCCGGTTGCGCAGCGTGGCTTCGAGGAGATGGAGCGGATGGGCCAATCGCTTGGGGAAGAGGCGCTGCGGGTCGCGCGCCGCCTGCGTCCAGCCGCCCCCGCCGGGGAGGCTCCGCTGCGGGTTACGGAGGAGCTCCTCACCTTTCAAGATCGCTGGACGCCAGGGAAGGAGTGGCGCGTCAATTTGACGACGCTGCTGCTCGACCGGACAATCGCCATGACCGCCATCCCCGGCGAGCCCTTTGTCGACCTCCAGCTCGCCTGGCGCGATCGCCTGGCGGGAGTGGTCGCCCATCCGTTCCTGCTTGGTTACGGCTACAGCGGGGGATCTGGCGGTTGGATTGGATATGTCCCGACCCTCCAGGCGGCGATCGAAGGGGGGTATGGAGCCAACACCAACACCTCCCTCGAAGTGGGCGCGGGCGAGGCGCTGATCGACCGGGCGGTGGTCCACGTCTACCAGCTGCTCGGGTACCTTCGGACCATCCCAGCCCTCTAGAACGGTCTGGTAAGCCTGTTCCCACCTGGCAGGTTGATCCACTCAGGACCAGGACGCGCGTGGGCGATTGCCGAGAGGGTTGGGCCAGCTTCCGGACTTTACCGGGGCTCGATTTTACAGGAGAGACTTCGATGATCGAGAGACGTGCCTTGGGTCGGACGGGGATACCCGTCTCCGTCCTCGGTTTTGGAGGAGCGCCACTCGGCGACCTCTACGCCCATCTGGAGGAGCGAGTCGCCGTGTCCGCGGTGGCAGCGGCGCGAGCCGCCGGGGTGACGCTCTTCGACACCTCGCCCCTCTACGGCAATGGACTGGGGGAGCTTCGCCTCGGGGCAGGGCTGCGCCAGGGTGGGCGCGACGGCGTCGTGCTCTCGACCAAGGTGGGGCGGGTGATGGATCCTCGTCACCCACCTGCCCCTCGCCCGGCGGGTGTCGTCTCGCGAGGCTTTGTCGGTGGATTGCCGCATCGGGCGATGTTCGATTACTCCTACGACGGCACCCTGCGGTCTTTTGAACAGTCACTCCTGCGGCTCGGAGTCGACCAGATCGACATTCTCCTGATTCACGACGTCGATGTCTGGACGCACGCCGATGGCTATGAGACACGGTTTCGCGAGGCGATGGAGGGAACCTACCCGGCGCTCGACCGCTTGCGGCAGGAGGGGGTCATTCGGGCGATCGGCGTGGGGGTCAATGAGGCCGAGGTCTGTGCTCGTTTCGCGGAGGCGGGGGACTTCGATGTCATGCTGATGGCGGGCCGCTATTCCTTGCTGGAGCAGGGCGGAGCCGACATCTTCCTGCCGCTGGCGTTGCGGAAGGGCATCGGGGTCATCCTTGGAGGCGTCTACAATTCCGGCATTCTCGCGACCGGTGCGGTACCCGGTGCATGCTACGATTATCTGCCGGCGCCCCCCGCCATTCTGGAGCGGGTTCGTCGGATCGAGGAGGTTTGCCAGGCCCATCGGGTGGCCCTCCCCGACGCGGCGCTCCAGTTTGCATTGGCCCACCCGGCGGTGGCCTCGGTCGTCCTGGGGGCGGTCACGGAAGCGGAGGTGGAACGCAATGTCGCCGCCCTCACCTCCGCCATTCCAGGCCGTCTCTGGTCGGATCTCAAGACCGCCGGCCTGCTCGCGGAAGAAGCGGTGACCCCCTGAGCAAAGACCGCCCATCGCATCGGACGAATCGGCCGTGGGGGGAGGCTCGATCCAGGCCGCGGTCAGTCGGCGTCTTCCTCGATGGGGGGCAGGGAGAAGTCGATCCGGTCATAGACCTCTGCCAGGCGAAGGGTGCAACCGATCGACTCGATCGACAGGCTGGCCGCCAGGTCCTCCCCAAAACGATAGAGCCAGCTGCCATCCTCACGGCGGGTAAACTGTTCGACGAGCGGGTAGGCTTGCGAGACCAGCAGATAGTCCTGGAGGGTCGGATTCCAGTTGCGGAGACGGGCGAACTTTTCGCCGCGATCGAAGACTTCGGTCGAGGGAGAGAGGACCTCGATGAGGACGACGGGGTTGGTCAGCACATCCCGGTGCGAGTCGTGAAAGCTGGGCTCTCCGCAGAAGACGACCAGGTCCGGGTAGGAGAAGAGGCCCTTCCGACCACGCGGGTCCAGGACTGGTCCACTGCGCACCTTGCAGTCCTTCGACCAGGCCTGGCAGGGGGTTCCCTTGAGCTGAACACGCAGCTCACCGATCAGATTGGTGCAGATCGTGCCATGGGTGGGGCTCTCGCCGGCCATGGCATAGACGGATCCATCGAGGTATTCGTGGCGTTCGTCGGCAACCCTCTCGGCTGCCAGGTACTCCTCGACGGTCAGGGCGATCTTCTCTTTGGGTAAGGCCATTCTCTTCTCCTCGAGTTTTGATCAGATTGAGATCCCTGATCTCCCTGCTCGGGAAGGACGCGCGGTCACTCTTGCGCGGCAAGCGGTCCAATTCGCCGGGAACGCCAGCTGGCGCGTAGCCGGGTGTGGTCGTTGACGGTGCGCCAAACGATGCTACCATCATTTTTTCCGGGCCCACCGGGCCTGCCGCAGCCAGCCCAATTTCCATTCAATCCACGCCCTTCTCCGGAGGAGCGACCTGCTCCTCGATTGGAGAGAGGGAGAAGATGATCCGGTCGTAGACCTCGGCGAGGCGAAGGGTGCAACCGATCGACGCGATCGACAGGCTTGCCGCCAGGTCCTCGCCATAACGATAGAGCCAGCTGACATCTTCGCTCCTGGTGAACTGTTCTACGATCG
>JBEIJP010000098.1:0-8316 GCA_040380245.1 Acidobacteriota bacterium
CAGCACGCTGACGACGCCGAACGGGCTGTCGCGGAGGTAGATCATCTGGGTCCGGACCATGTTCTTGACCTTTTCGAGTTCCCGTTCCGGGATCGGCTCTCTCTTCAACTGTTCGATGACCTGGTGGGTCGCCTCCTCCGCCGCGGCGTGGGAGATTCCCGGGGCCAGCGTCAGATCGATGGTGAAGAGCCCGGGATCGAGAAACTGATAGGTTTGAGCGCTGACGTCGACGGCGAGCTGCGTCTCGATCAGCCCCTGGTAGAGGCGCGAGGTGACTCCGGCGGAGAGCACATGGTCCAGCACCGTCAAGGCCGCCGCGTCCGGATGGGTCGCCTCCGGCGTGTGCCAGGCCATCTCGACCAGCCCGAGCTGTCCCGCCCGGCGCAGGACGAACCGGACCTCTCCCTGCTGCGGGGGCTCGACCGTGTACATCGGCGGGATGGGCCGCGCCGAGGGAGCAATTCCCCCGAAATGCGTCCCGGTCAGCCGCAGGGCCTCCTCCTCCTCGAAGTCGCCGACGATGATCAAGGTGGCGTTGTTGGGATGGTAGTAGGTGTCGTAGAAGGCTTTGAGCTGCGAGGTCGGGATGCCCTCGACATCCGACCGCCACCCGATCGTTGGGTGGTGGTAGGGGTGTTCGCGGAAGGCCATCGCCCAGACCCGCTCGTCGAGAATCCGACCCGGATCGTTCTCCCCCCGTTCCATCTCATTGCGGACCACCGTCATCTCCAGTTGCCGATCCTCGTCGGCGATGAAGGAGTTGCGCATCCGGTCCGCCTCCAGGTGCATTGCCAATTCGAGCTTGTCGCTCGGCAGCATCTCGTAATAGCGCGTCCGGTCGACCCACGTGTCCGCGTTGAAGACCGCGCCGTGCTTCTGGAGCACCGCGGCGATCTGGGTACCGCTCTTTTTGTTGTAGGTCGGGGTTCCTTTGAAGAGCATGTGCTCCAGGAGGTGGGTCGCTCCCGTGTTGCCCACCGCCTCGTTCCGGGAGCCAACCCGGTAGACGACCATGAGGGCCACCACCGGGGCGGCCCGCTGCGGCACCAGCAGGACCTTCAGACCATTGTTCTCCAGTCTGTATTCCGTGATCCCTTCGTACGTCCGTTCTTTTTTGAACAATTGTCTACCCCTTCTTTCCTGTGAATCGGCCCGTCAATCGGATCGATCCTCGCTGTTTTCCCCTCCCTGTTTTCAGAGGATGCTCAGCCGTGAGGGTGGCTCAAGAGAGGTGGCGGCGGAGGTGAGCGAAGATCTGCTGGCCGTGAAATCGGCCATTTTCGATGAAGATCTTGCCGGTCTCCTTTCCCGCTTGCACGACACCGGCCAGATAGAGCCCCGGCACATTCGACTCATTGGTCTCCGGATCGATTGCCGGGCCGCGACTCTCGGGATCGATCGCCACGCCGGCCGCCTGCAGGAAGTCGTCGTCGGCGTGGTAGCCGGTCAGCGCGAAGACGAAATCGTTGGCCAACTCGCGCTCTTCTCCCGTCCGCAGGTCTTCGACCACCATCCGGCTCGGCTCGATCCGCTTGACGAGGTGCTGAAAGAGCGCCCGGATCTCCCCTTTCTCGATCCGGTTCTCGATATCCGGCAGAATCCAGTACTTGATCGTCCGGCGGAGCGCCTCCCCCCGATGGATCAGCGTCACCCGCGCCCCGTGCCGATAGAGATCGAGGGCGGCGAGGGCCGCCGAATTGGCCCCCCCGATGATGGCGACGTCCCGGTCGTACCACGGATGGGCGTCCCGGTAGTAGTGGGCAACCTTCGGCAGGTCCTCTCCCGGGATTCCCAACCGGTTCGGCAGGTCGTAGTACCCGGTGGCAATCACCACCTTGCGGGCGCGGTAGACCTGCCGCGTCCCCGTCTCGATCTGCTCGGTCGCGACGCGGAAGGCACCATCCGTTCCCTCGATCGAGAGGGCCCGCTCGTAGGAGTGGATCCGGATCCGATACGTCTCGGCGACGCGTCGGTAGTACTTGAGGGCCTCGATCCGGTTGGGTTTCTCCCGCTCGCAGACAAAGGGCAGATCTCCGATCTCGAGCAGCTCCGGCGTGGTGAAGAAGACCAGTTGGGTTGGATAGTGATAGAGCGAGTTGACCAGACAGCCCTTCTCGATCACGACATAGCCGAGACCCGCCCGCGTCGCCTCGATCGCGCAGGCCAGACCGGTGGGCCCTCCGCCGATGATGACGACGTCCAGTTGTGCTGGATCTTCTTCGACCACTCCATCTTTCCGGATTCGATCGGATCAGTCCGCGATGTCGCACCGGCCGACCGTCCATTAGACCGTCCATTAGACCCCGGCCAGGACCTCTTCGAGATAGAGCCGATTGGCGCGGGCGTTGGCGGTCGTCTCCTCGGCCGTCTCGCCGATCTTGCAGCACTCGACCATAACGGGTCCCTTGAAGCCTCCGCTCTTGAGCGTCCGAAAGACGCCCGCGAAGTCGACTTTGCCCGTCCCGAACTGGATCATCACGTCGCCTTTGAGGGTCGCGCAATCCTTGGCACAGAACCCACTGACGTGCTGCACGATCGGTTTGAGCTCTTCGATCGGATCCTTCCCGGTGTAGTGGATGATGTTCCCCGCGTCATACCAGATCGAGAAGTTGGGATGGTTGACGGCGCGGATGGCGGCGAGAATCTCCGCCGAGGCGCTGCTTCCTCCCCCGTGCGGCTTCATCACCAGCTTGACCCCCCGCTCGGCAGCGTAGGCGGCCGTCTCGCTCATCACCTTGTAGTAATGGGCGTACTCCTCGGGCTTGTCGACCCCGAAGGAGAGGGCATAGGTCAGCGAGAGAGCCTTGGCCGCGTCGATCTGCTGACGGACATCGGCGATCGACTCCGCCAGATCGATGTTGTGGCGTGACCGGAGGGCGCCCATATTGGCGCGCAGGCCACTGGCGGCGATCCGCTTGCGGAGCGAGGTCAGGTACTCCTCCCCGCTCCCGGGACGAAGAAAGGGCTCCTCGCGCGTCGCGCTGAGCAGCCCCGTCACCTTGTACCCGGCCGCCTTGATCGACTGGAGCGTCGCGTCGTAGCCCCACTTGGTCCAGGGGCGGTTGAAACAGCCCACCTCCCACTTGACCTTGGCCGCTTGCAGGGCCGATGGGACGGTCGCCAGCGCGATCCCTCCCAGCGCGGCCTGTTGCAGAAAATCGCGTCTCGTTACCTTTGCCATGGCTAGCTCCTTCTCTTTTGCGTCTACGATTGGCCGCGATCTTTGCGCATCAGGGCCTCGACCTGCAGGGGAAGTCCCAGGATGTTGATGAATCCGGCGGCATCGCGCTGGTCATACCCTGCGCCCATGGTGAAGGAGGCCAGGTTCGGTTGATAGAGCGAGTGCGTTGCCGTTCGTCCCGCGACGATGAGATTGCCCTTGTAGAGCTTGAACCGGGCGGTGCCGCTCACCGGGGCCATGAGGCTCTCGACAAAGGCGTCGAGCGCCGCGCGCAGCGGCGTGAACCACTGGCCGAAATCGACGAGCTCGGCGTCCTTATGGGCGAGAACCTCTTTGTAGTGAGCTGACTCCCGGTCGAGACAGAGCGATTCGAGTTCGCGCAGCCCCGCCAGCAGGATGGTCCCCCCGGGGGTCTCGTAGACGCCCCGCGACTTCATCCCGACCAGCCGGTTCTCCACCAGGTCGACCCGGCCGATGCCGTGACGTCCGCCAATCTCGTTGAGCCGCTCGATCAGCGGGACGGGGTCGAGTGCCTCTCCATTGACGGAGATGGGCGTGCCGCGCTCGTAGCCGACCTCGACGTACTCCGGCGTCTCCGGGGCTCTCTCCGGCGAGACCGTCAACTCGAACATCGACTCTTCCGGCTCACTCGCCGGATCTTCGAGGATTCCCCCCTCGTGCGAGAGATGCCAGATGTTGCGGTCGTGGCTGTAGATCTTCTCCCGGCTGGCCGTGATCGGGATCTGCCGTTCGTTGGCGTAGTCGATCGCGTCCTCGCGCGAAACGATGTCCCACTCGCGCCAGGGGGCGATCACCTTCATCTCGGGCGCCAGCGCCTTGAAGGTCAGCTCGAACCGGGCCTGGTCGTTCCCCTTGCCGGTACAGCCGTGCGAGAGCGCGTCACACCCTGTCTGCCGCGCGATCTCGACCTGGCGCTTGGCGATCACCGGACGCGCGAATGAGGTGCCCAGCAGGTACTTGTGCTCGTAGACGGCCCCGGCGCGCAGGGTCGGGAAGATGTAGTCAGTGACAAACTCGTGGCGCAGATCCTCGATGTAGATCTCCGCCGCTCCCGTGGCAATCGCCTTCTCCCGGAGTCCGTCCAGCTCTTCCTTCTGCCCGACATCGGCCGCGATCGCGACCACTTCGCAGTGATAGTGCTCTTTTAACCACGGAATGATGATCGAAGTGTCCAGCCCGCCCGAGTAGGCCAGGGCTACCCGCTTAACCGATTGGCTCATAGTAGTGCGTCTCTTTCCTTCCTGTCGTTGTCGAAATCGTTCCAGCTCCTTTTGGGAACAGGGCATTATACATCCCTCGTTCTCAATCCAAAATTGGCTGAGCCGGTTGCCGCCCGGCCGCAGGGCAGGAGCGCCTGCTCACCGATGCAGTCCGTATTCGAGACTGTCGAGAATCGCCTGCCAGGTCGCGCTGAGGATGTCCTCTCCCACGCCGACCGTGTTCCAGGAGACCTCGCCATCGCTCGTCTCGACGTGGACGCGTGTCTTGGCCGCGGTCGCTCTCTCGCCGTCGAGGATCCGCACTTTGAAGTCGATCAGGTGGAAGCGCGCGATCTGCGGGTAGTGGGGCAGGAGCGCCTTGCGCAGCGCGAGGTCGAGGGCATGCGCCGGCCCGACTCCAAGGCTCGCCGTGTGCATCTCCTCCTCGCCCACGCGCAGCCGGACGACCGCTTCCGGCTGCCCGGATGAGCTGATCCAGACCCGGTATTCGATCGGATCGAAGAACTGCCGCCGCCGGCCCAATGCTCCCCACGCCAGCAATTGAAAGGACGCCTCCGCGTCCTCGAAGGAGTACCCTTCGTGTTCGAGCGTCTTGAGCTGGCTCAATAATCGCCGGGCCGCTTCCGGATGGCGGTTGAACTCCTCGCTCAGGCCGTCGAACTTGAAACGGATGTTGCTGACCCCGGACTGATCGCTGATCAGGACCCGGGTCTCATTGCCGACCAGTGCCGGGTTGATGTGTTCGTAGGTCTCCCGCGCCCGCGTCACCGCCGAGACGTGAATCCCTCCCTTGTGGGCAAAGGCGCTCCGTCCGACGAAGGCGGCCCGCTCGTTCGGGACCAGATTGGCCACCTCGTTGATGTAGCGGCTGGTGTGGGTCAGTCGGGCGAGCTTTCCCTCCGGCAGGCACTGCCGATCCAGTTTGAGCTCCAGGTTCGGAATGATCGAGCAGAGATTGGCGTTGCCGCACCGCTCCCCGTAGCCGTTGAAGACGCCCTGTACGTGCGTCACTCCCGCCTCCACCGCCGCCAGCGAGTTGGCGACCGCCAGCTCCCCGTCGTTGTGGCAGTGAATCCCCAATCGCACCTGCGGAATTCGTGATTGAACGAGCGCCACCACCTCGGCGATCTGCTCCGGCAGCCCTCCGCCATTGGTGTCGCAGAGGATGAGCGTCTCCGCACCGGCCTCGACCGCCGCCTTCAAGGTATCGAGCGCGTACTCCCCGTTGGCCTTGAAGCCATCGAAGAAGTGCTCCGCATCGTAGAAGACCCGCCGCCCGCACGCTCGCAGGTGGCTGACCGTGTCGGCGATCATTCGCAGGTTCTCGTCGAGGGTCGTCTTCAGCGCGATGTCGACGTGAAAGTCCCACGACTTCCCGAAGATCGTCACGATCGGTGTCTGTGCCGCCAGCAGGCTCTGGACCACTCCGTCATCGGCCGCCAATCCGTCCGGGCGTCGCGTGCTCCCGAAGGCGGCCAGCAGACTAGTTCGCAGTTCCAACGACTTCACCCGCTCGAAGAACTCGATGTCCTTCGGATTCGCCCCGGGCCAGCCCCCTTCGATGTAGGCGACACCCATCTCGTCGAGGGCTCGCGCGATCTTCAGCTTGTCCTCGACGGAGTAGGCCAGCCCCTCCGCCTGCGCTCCGTCCCGCAGGGTTGTGTCGTAGATCTCTACTGGTCGTTTGTTCATCATATTGGTCGGGTCGTATCGTTCCTGCTCACGCCTGCTCACGGTGGATGCCGGGCGTCCGGGGAGTGCCCTGTATCCTTGCTGGATCTGGGCCGCGGGGAAGGGGAGAGGGGGTGGCGCCACGGGCAGGGGGAGCGGGAGAGAGGAGCAGGGCCGGTGGCTCTTCTCCCCTCTCCCGCTCGCGTTGAGCACTTGTCAGTTCTTCGCCTTGTCGACGATCCGGTTGGCCGAGAGCCAGGGCATCAACGACCGGAGCTGCCCTCCCACCTGCTCGATCGGATGCTTCTTCTCCGTCTCGATCAGGCGATGGAAGTTGACTTTGCCGGACTCCGCCTCCGCCATCCACTCGTCCGCAAACTGCCCCGATTGAATCTCGGCGAGGATCTCCTTCATCTTCTGACGCACTTCGGGACCGATGATCCGCTTGCCGCGTGTCAGGTCCCCATACTCCGCCGTGTTCGAGATCGAGTACCGCATGTTGGCGATTCCCCCCTCGTAGAGCAGATCGACGATCAGCTTCATCTCGTGGAGGCACTCGAAATAGGCCATCTCCGGGGCATAGCCCGCTTCGGTCAGCGTCTCGAAGCCCGCCTGGATCAGCGCTGTCAGCCCGCCGCACAGCACCGCCTGCTCGCCGAAGAGATCGGTCTCCGTCTCCTCTTTGAAGGTCGTCTCGATGACGCCCGCCCGACCGCCTCCAATCGCCGAGGCATAGGCCAGGGCCACCGCCCGCGTGTCTCCCGTCGGATCCTGCGCGATCGCGATCAGACAGGGGACTCCGCCGCCCCGCTCGTACTCGCGGCGGACCAGGTGTCCGGGACCCTTGGGCGCCACCATGAAGACGTTGACCCCTGCCGGGGGGACGATCTTCTTGAAGTGGATGCTGAATCCGTGCGCCACCGCCAGATACTTCCCAGGGCGCAGGTGGGGAGCGATCTCCCGCTGGTAGATGCCAGGGGTCAGTTCATCCGGCGTCAAAAGCATGATGATGTCGGCACGCTCCGCGGCGTCGGCGACCGGCAGCACTTCCAGCCCGGCCGACTGCGCCTTGGCCACCGACGGGCTGTCCGCCCGCAGCCCGACCATCACCTCGCATCCACTGTCCTTCAAATTGTTCGAATGGCCGAACCCTTGCGAGCCGTAGCCAATAATCGCGATCCGTTTTCCTGCCAGGACCTTCGGATCCGCATCTTGATCGTAGTAGATTTTCATGAAGATTCGCTTCCTTTTTCGCTTTCAGGGATAGACTACACCTTTTCGTTGAGGGTCAGCTCCGAGAACTCTTCGTCCTCTTCCTGGATTTGCTGCGCGCGAACCGCGGCGACCCGGGTCATCGCCACCGGACCGGTCCGGACGAGATCGAGGATCCCGATCGGTTTGAGCAGGCTGATGAAGGCTTCCACCTTCTCCTGGTTCCCGGTCAATTCGACGATGAAGGCGTCGTCGGAGACGTCGACGTGCGCAGCCGCATTAGAGACGCTCATGTGGTTCGGGATGGCGATTGGCGCACCGGCAGCGCCAGGTCGCAAGCAGGGTCATGCTGGCGGCGCGGCGGCGCCCACTACGGTGCCCAAGGGGAGCTTGACGACAGTAGGTTCGTTCGTCGATCTCGAACAACTCTCCCGATGCTTTGATGAGTATGATGATCGGCGTGGCGGGCCGGTACCGGTAGACGAGACTGCGACCGACACGACGCTCAACTTGGCCCACTGGGACTGGGTGCAGGCGATGAACGAGAGCGGGTTGACCAAGGGCGGCGAGGAGGGCGGCGACGATGCAGACGATGAGATTGCTTCGGGCGACGGCTCGCACGGCGTGCACGACTCGACCGAGGCGGCGGCGGCCGAGGCGGCAGCCTCCATGGAGGCCAAGTATTCCCTCACGCTCACTGTCGCGCCAGCCGACCTCGAGGCAGCCAATCTACCGGCCGCGAAGCCCAGGCCACGTGGCATGTCGGCTGCCGAGGATCGCTTCGAGTACGAGTCCTCCGAGCGCTGTACCGAGCGCCACTCGTCACCGTCGGAGTCGCGATCCGACCGCGACGACGCTGGCAGCTTGGCTATGGGGACTGAGTCGTGGTGCGACATGAGCGGCGCCCACGATGGCGCCGATGCGGACGAGTCGATGGCGGAGTACCGGACGGGTGCAACGGCTACGGGGGCGTTACCCTCGCGGCTTCCGAGCCTCGATTTTGAACACAGC
>JBEIJP010000099.1:0-8240 GCA_040380245.1 Acidobacteriota bacterium
ACCACTTGGCGTTGACACGTTTCGCCACCTCGACCGCCTGGCGCATATCGGCGAGAATCTTCTCTCGAATCTCTGGACGATCGAGCGCGAAGGTCGGGTTCTGAAAGTCCTTGGTCGCGACAAAGACGCCCATCTCCATCTTCAACTTCGCCAGGGTCTGGCCAATCTTCTCCTGAACGGCCACCGGACGGTTGGGCAGATCGTTGTCCTCAAGGGCCGTGAACCCCTGGTCGTGCATAAAGGTCAACTGATCGACGAGATCATCCCCCGCATGCGCCTTGAACATCCCGAAATGGGGCGCATACTTCAGCTTGAACTGCCGCGCCGGCGCTACGGGAGGAGTCGCGCCTCCGCCCTCCGTGCTTCCCATCGCCATTCCCGAAACGACTCCTGTGATCATGAATTCCCTCCGGTTCATCTTCATTGTGATTCCTGCCCCTCGTCCCTTCCGATGTCCAGCCGATAGCGCGGCTCGCGTCGAGCCAGCGCCCCCACGTCCCCCTCCCGCTCAGCGATTGGCCGAGGCCGCGATCAACATCAACCCGGTGATCAATCCAATCAGAAAGAGCCCCCAGAGCGTGGTCATCCCTGGTCCTTGCACCTGATTCTGATTGCGGGCAATCGCCTGCAGAAAGAGAGCGACTCCGGAGGCCCCCCCCAGCAGAACCAGCCCGATCCCCACCAAATTGAGAACTGTCTCGAACGCCATCGCGCCTCCAGGTTGGCGAGCCGGACACTCCGGCTCCAGAACAGAACTGGCCCGGGCCTCCCATCGAAAGCCCGGGCCAGAAGAGATGCGGTCTCCAGTCGGCCCTTCCCGGCCGGTTCCGGAGTGAGATTTCTCCCCCTCACCCTTGATCCTTGCCCGGTTGGGGCTCTACTGCTGGTGCTCGGGGTGGGTGCAGCCCTTGAACTCTTTGAGGTAGGTATTCCCCTTGTACTTGAGTTCCTGGTGGATCCCAATCTTGGAGGTATAGTACCCGTCGATGGTCAAGTTCTTGAGCGCCTTGAAGAAGCGCTCCTCGAGGGTGACCGGCTTCATCTCGTTGCGGCTGATCTCGGTCAGCAGGGCAACCTGTTGTTGCGCGGTCGCCTGACCAAACGCCACAGAGTGCTGCTTCTGGCTCAGCGCGTTGACCGCGGCGAGACCGTCGGTCCAGAGGCTCTTCGTCTCGGCCGGGGATTCACTGACCATGAGGTCGATGAAGGCGGGGACCTCGGCAGCGATCGCCCCCGGTGAGTGTTCATCGGTCGGGATGATCAGCTCGGAGAGGGTCGCCACCAGGGCCAGCTGCGCCGCGTCGAAGAACTTCGGTGCGGCAGGAGCCTTCTCGGCCTTGGCAGTGGCGGCACCGTGCCCCCCGTGCTGGTGTCCCTGAGACTGCGCCTGCCCACGGAAGGAGAGGATCGGCAACGACCCGGCAGCGCCAAGTCCGGCGGCCAGTCCCTTGAGGGCCCCTCGGCGCGTCACGCCGGTCGGACTCTCATGATCTTCCGCCACATTCCCTATCGATCCCCCCGTCGATCCTTCGGGTCTCTTGTCCACGTTCTGCTCGTCCATCACTCACCTCTCTTCTGCTATGTCAGGCCTGACCTCAAACGCGGTCTCCGACGCGGTCTCCAACGCTCCCGGCGTTCCTCTCCAACCAGTTGACAGACCAAGCGTGGCCGGGGCGACGAACGAAGGGAGCCCTGAAGATGACTTAGAAGCCTGGAGGAGGCTCCGGCTTCTTCTCGCCGCCCTCTCCCTCGGCGCTCTCCTTGTACTCTTCCAGCCAGCTGACGTCAATCGAGTCGGCCTTGCGTCGATCCTTCTCGGCCATGAGCCACTCACCGCGATTATTCCAGCCCTCGCCCCCGCTGGGCTCCTTGTGGCAGAAGAGGCAGTTCTTCGCGCCAAACTTGGCGGCCTGACGGAGGAATGGCGGATAGGCCTCGGTCGTCAGGGAGGAGCCGAACAGCGCGGCCAGGAAAGCGATGGCGATGATGAGTTTGCACCCTGTCTTGATCTGATTCATTTCTGTACGATCTCCTCACAATTCTTTCAGGACAATTCTTTCAGGTTGAGTTGGCTCGCGAGCCAGACTGTCGAACTGGTCTTCAGCAATGCACTGGGGGAGTCAGGCAGAGCCTGCGGGTCTCCCCCCGGGTCGATATCGCCGGGACTAAGAGCGTCCGAGCGAAGAGAAGAGGTGGCGGAAGATCCGCCGTCGCCCAGGATCGGTCGGGGACTGCCGGACCACCGAGAAGCAGCAGCCCGCCACACGGGTCAGGTCGGGCAACCACTCCGCCGCCGCGAGGTACCGCCCGTCGGAAAGCTCCTGCAGAACCCGCTCGGGATACTGGTGAGCCCACTCGACGAGGACGGCGTTGCGCCAGAATTCGTTGCGCCCCTCGATCTCGATCTGGATGGAACCGGTCGTCATGGATCGTGCCTGATGGATCGTGCCTGCCTTGAACCACACTCTTCAGGGGTGCGGCTCTGAAACGCCCCGTCAGGCACACTCCCCGCCCGGACGCGCCTATCGTAAACAAGTCCCTGGCTGGAAGCAAGTCTCACCGAGGCCACCCGCCTCAGCTGAGCAGGTCCGGCTCCTCGCGAACAACACGCTGATAGAGCGGCTGAAACTGGAACCAGCCGGCGAGCGTCGAGCCGATCTGTTGGCAGGTCAGCTGCGCCTGGTCGTGATCGATCAGACGCGGCTCCCCGGCCGCCTCCGCCAGCAGCTGGGCGTGGCAGCTGCGGTCCATGGTGATGAACCACCAGGCCGCCTCATCGACCGAATGACCGACCGTCAGCAGGCCGTGATTGCGGAGGATAACAGCCTTGCCCGTCCCGAGCGCGGCGGCAATCCGACCTCCCTCCGCCGGGTCATAGACCACACCGGTGAAGTCATCGAGGAGACCGTGATCTTCGTAAAACGCGCAGGCGTCCTGGGTGATCGGCGAGAGGAGACGGCCGAGGGAGGACCAGGCCTTGCCATACATCGAGTGGGCGTGGGCCGCGGCGATGACGTCGGGCCGGGCGGTGTGGACTGCGGCATGACTCGCGAAGGCGGCCCGATTGACCGGAGCCTCCCCCTCGACCACCTCGCCGACGTGGTTGACGAGCAGCAGGTCGGATGCCCGGATCTGACTGAAGTCCATCCCGAACGGGTTGACCCAGAAATGGTCCGGACGCTCCGGATCCCGGGCGGTGATATGGCCCGCCACCCCCTCGTCAAAGCCGAATCGGGAGAAGAGCCGAAAGGCCGCCGCCAGCCGCTGCCGGTGGTGTTGTCGCGCCTCGGCCGGCGTCGCGAATGTGGGTGGTTGTGGAAACCGAAAGGGTTGCGTCGGATTGATGATCGCGGCCGCGTGTGGCTGCTCCATAGGAGATCCTCCTGTTCCATCTGTTTCTGGTCATATCTGGGGCGCGGTGGAGAGGCTTCCGCCGTCAAGGACCTGGCCATCCGGATACCGGCGCGGGCCCGCGAAAGGGCGGAGCCGGGTTCCCCACTGCGCCGCTCTCTGTTGATCGCCAATGCGCGCACCCTGAATTGCGAAAGCTGGAGCGTACGGTACCCATCTTCCCGAAAAAGTTCAATCCTCTCGGCTCTTTTGCACGAGGAAACCGGAGAGTGGGCCGAACTCGCAGACAACCGGAAGCGGTGCCAGAACATCTCTCTGCCGGTAGAATGCCGGGCGGTACCCGTCGGGTTCGGCGCGGGCATCCAGGTTACCCGCTGAGGCCTTCTCTGATGGTCCTCATCGATAAAAAATCTGGCGGGCAATCACAAATGCTTAACAATCAGCGGGTACCTTTTGATCATCCGGGAGTGTCGAGGGGCCAGCCTCCCGAGAAGTACAGAAAAAGACCGGGAAGGCATGCTATAGTGCCATTGAATTCCAGACTCCCACCCGGCGCGCAGCCGTGGTGGGTCTTCACATTCGAGAGATAACGCAGCCCCGATGACAGGAGATCCAGGAGATTGTGCACCCGGATGGGGGTACAGCCCGTGACCAGACGAGGCCCGTATGGGAGAGACCAGCATGGCAAAGACAGAACGAATGGAAGCGCGCGACGCGAAGCGTTGGAAGATTTGGGAGAGCGGTATCTTCGGGCAGCGACGTCCGGTGGCCAGCCACGGCGGCAAGCGGGCCCTGCAGTTAGGCATCTGCGCGGTGGTGCTCTCGGTTCCAGGAATCCTCAGTCTCTTCTGGGGGGCGCCGGTGACGGCGACATTGACCCAGGGGCAGGACGAGGTGGCCCAAAACCATCCCCAGGACCATCCTCAGGACCTGCCGGAGATCCAACCGAGGCTGACGGGCTCGGACTGCTCCTTTCTTGAAGATCCTGACGCGTACGAGGGTCTGGATGGGCGCCACCGGATCGACCTCTCCCGTCGAACCGAAGAGGTCACCGGCGAACTGCTGATGCAGACGGCCGCGACGCTGGTGCCGGCGCAGGGAATTCCGCGCCGCAACTTCATCGATCAGCACCTCTTCGACAAGATGGCGCGGGCGGGCGTCAATTCCGCCCCCCTCTCGACCGATGAAGAGTTCCTCCGCCGCGTCACGCTCGATCTGACCGGCCGCCTCCCGGAACCGAATACCATCCGGCAATTCCTGCAGGATACGTCGGCCAACAAACGGGACCAACTGGTCGACCGCCTGATCGCCTCCCCGGAGTTTGTCGACAAGTGGACGCTCTTCCTTGGAGATCTCTTCCGCAACAACTCGAACTCGACGGCGATTCAGCGTTACGCCTCGGGACGGGAAGCCTTCCATAAGTACCTGCAGGAGTCGTTGCAGAACAACCGGGGCTACAATCTGATCGCCTCCGACCTGCTGACCGCCGAGGGGAACAGCGCGACTGACGGACCGGTCAACTTCATCGTCGGGGGGAACGTCCCGATGGGGCCAGCGCAGGACACCTATGACGGACTGGCCGTCCAGGCCTCGACGATCTTCCTCGGGCTCAACTCGATGGACTGCCTGCTCTGCCACGACGGGGCCGGCCACCTCGACGCTGTCAACTTGTGGGGCTCGACGGTGACGCGGGCACAGGCCTACGGCATGAGCGCCTTCTTCTCACGAGCCCGACGCGCCTTCCAGCGGGGGCCATCCAGCACCATCATCTACGGAACCTACACGGTGACGGAGGCAGCGACCGGCGACTATCTGCTCAACACCAACTCTGGAAACCGGCAGACACGCAACCCGATCAATGGCCAGCGAACGGTGACGCCGCAGTATCTCGGCACGGGAGCCGGCGCCAATGCCAGCGAGACACGGCGCCAGGCCTTCGCGCGCCATCTGACGAGCGATCCGCAGTTCGCGCGCGCCGCCGTCAACTACCTCTGGGAAGAGCTGATGGTCGAGGCGCTCGTCTCGCCCTCCGACAACTTCGACCTGGCGCGACTCAGCTCCACCGCCAGACTCCCGGATGGATGGACCCCGCAGCCCCACAACCCGGAACTGCTCGAGGCCCTCGCCCTCGACTTCCGGAACAACGGCTACAACCTGCGCCGGACGATCGGCACGATCGTCAAGTCGTCGGCCTACCAGCTCTCCTCGCAGTATCCAGGGACGTGGAAACTGGAGTACGTCCCCCTCTATGCCCGTAAGTTTGTGCGACGGCTCAAGGCGGAAGAGATCCACGACGCGATCATCCAGGCGACCGGGCTGCCGCCGGTGACGGCCTATCGCGCCCCCGGGGCGACCACCAACACGACTGTCCTGGGTTACCCGATCATCAATGAAGAGGGGCAGAAGCTGCGGGAAGTGCTCTGGGCCGGCCAGCTCCCGGAGCCGCTCGAACCGCGGCAACGCGCCGATGTCCGGGCCTTTCTCGACTCTTTCCTGCGCGGGAATCGCGACAGCATTCCGCGCTCGGAAGAGTCCTCGATCATGCAAGCGCTCAACATGATGAACAACACCTTCGTCACGACCCGGGTCCGCAACGCCGACCAGGTGACCTTCAATGGCCAGACCTACCGTTCCACCGTCTACCAGCTGCTCAACACCACGGGGTTGACCAACGATCAGCTGGTGACCGAGTTGACCTTGCGCACTCTCTCCCGAATGCCGACGGCGCAGGAGCGCACCAGGCTCACCCCCTACTTTACGCGGCTCAGCCGCCAGGCGGCGACGGAGAGCTTGCAGTGGGCCCTTCTCAACAAGGTCGACTTTCTCTTCAACTACTAAAATGGGGAGCGGATCAGGGCGTCGGCTGGAGAGACAGCCCGACAGGAACGAGAGGAGATGACAATGCGCAAGGTCGAGATGGTGGGAAAGCAGGAAGAAGGACAGTCGGAGAGATCGACCAATTCGGGATCCGCGGGAAGTCGTTTTCGGGGTCTCTTTGGCGGCGGAGTCGCCGGACGGCGTGAATTTTTCCGGATTGCCGGAACCGGAGTGGCGGGATCGTTCCTCGTTCCCTCGTTGCGGCAACAGGTGTTGGGCGCGGAAGGACAGGCTCGCGTCCCGGCACAGATCGTCAACCGGGCACGGAACTGCATCTTTGTGCACCTGCAGGGGGCGGCGAGCCACGTCGACACCTTCGACCTCAAGGTCGGGTCGTGGACGCCGAGCGACTTTACCCCGGAGACGATTCGGGGCATCAACTTTCCAGCGGGCCTCATGCCCAACCTGGCGAAGCAGATCGACCGGATGGCGATCGTTCGGAGCCTGCGGGCGCCGGCGCTGGTCCAGTCCCTCCAGCAGGTCTGGTCGCAGATCTCGCGGAATCCGACTTCGGCGATGGGCAAGCTCTCGCCCAATCTCGGGGCCGTCGTCGCACGACAATTCGAGAGCGAGCGGCAGCCCAGTCAGAAGCTGCCGGGATTCGTCTCGCTCAATGGCGGGGCAACGGTCGGCGCGGGTTACTTCAACTCGAAGTACACGCCCTTCTCGATCGTCGCCAACGCCAACGGCCTCAATAACCTGATGAACAACGCCGGCCAGGCCGCCTTTGAGCAGCGCTACCAGATGCTGGTGGACCTCGACGGCAGCCTGCGCGCCAACTCCCCACTCGGGGAGTCGGTCCTGGACATGGATGGTTTTTACCAGCAAGGGAAAGCCATCATGTACAACCCCACGATCGACGCGATCTTCCGGTATACCGGGGACGAATCGACCCGGTACGGCAGCAGCGGCTTCGGCAACTCCTGCCTCGTCGCCCGCAACCTTCTGCAATCCAACCAGGGAACCCGCTACATCCAGCTCAATCTGGGGGGCTGGGACAATCACACCAACATCTACGCGGCAGCCGGGGGGATCTACGGGCCATCGCGCCAGCTCGATCGCGGGCTCTCGGCGTTGCTCAACGACCTGGCGCAGATCCCGGGACAGGTGCGCGGTTCGCTCCTCGACGAGACGCTGATCGTCGTCATGGGCGAGTTCGGCCGCACCGTCCGTTCGGGTGGGGTGGTCGGCTTGAACACCAGCGCCGGACGGGACCACGACTTCCAGCACTTCGCGGTCTTCTTCGGCGGCGGTGTGACGGGGGGGAAGGTCATCGGGCGGACGACCGACGACGGCTTCGCGGTCGCCGACCCCGGGTGGTCTCATGCGCGACCGATCGCCAACGAGGACATCGCCGCGACGATCTACTCGGCGCTCGGTATCGACTATACGCAAACGTTGTGGGATGATCCGCTGGGTCGAGGGTTCGACCTGGTTCCCTTCGCGAGTGATGGGGCCTGGTATCCGATTACGGAGCTCTTCTCGCGTCAGGTCCCCCAGCGGACTGGCCCGGGAGGGGACGTCGATCGCCGCTTGGGGCGACCGGTCGAAATCGGAAAGCGAAGCTGAGTTCTCCCCGGAAGGGCTGTCGTAGAGCAGGTGACGATTGGAGAGTAGAAGCACGTCCCAATGGGACTTCTCATATCTCGCCGACAATCAGGTCGTGCGGTCTCCCGATTTTGGCATCGCCCCAGAGCATCAGCGGGTGCGGTATCCGATCCGGCTGTTGCGTTACTGGTTTGGGTATCAGCTGCTGCGGGAAGAGGCGGAACGGAAGGGCCACCCCCTCGATGTCCTGGAAGTCGGGGTCGATCTGGGACAGATGCTCGCCTTCGCCCGCTCTTCCCCGAGCCAGCTCGCGATCGCCAGCTGGACCGCGGTCGACGCGGTCATGCGGCGGGAGCGACTGGCGGCGACGGGCTACACAGACTTCCTGGAGGTCCACCTCGAGGACGGCCCGCTGACCTTTCCCCAGCAGTATGATGTGGCGATCCTGCTGCACGTATTGGAGC
>JBEIJP010000100.1:0-8186 GCA_040380245.1 Acidobacteriota bacterium
ACCATCGTCGCGGCGTGGATCAGCGCCGAGACCGGGGTCGGCCCCGCCATCGCGTCCGGCAACCAGACGAAGAGGGGAATCTGCGCCGACTTGCCCGTCGCCCCCACAAAGAGCAGGAGCGCGATCGCGGTCATCACTCCCACCGTGCCCCACACCTCGACTGGCTGCTCCGCCGCCTGCACGAGGAAGCTCGGGACGCCCGCCTTGGTCACAAAGCTGATCGTCCCGAAGGTCGCGAAGACGGTGAACATCGCGATCATGTATCCAAAATCGCCAATCCGGTTGGTGATGAACGCCTTCTTCGCCGCGTCTCCCGCCTCCTGCCGTCGGATGTAGTACCCGATCAGAAGGTAGGAACAGAGTCCGACCCCTTCCCATCCGACAAAGAGCACCAGCAGGTTATCGGCCAACACCAACGTCAACATCATGAACATGAAGAGGTTGAGGTAGGTGAAGAACCGATAGAACCCTGGATCCCCATGCATGTAGCCTGTCGCATAGATGTGGATCAGCAGCCCAACGCCCGTGATGAAGAGGAGGTAGACTCCGGAGAGTGGATCGAGCAGGTAGGCGAAGTCAGCCTGGAAAGTCCCCACCTTGATCCAGGTGAAGAAGTGCTCCGTGATGACGCGCTGATCCGCCGGCAACGGCAGGAGTCGGGTGAAGAAGGCGTAAAAAGTGAGCCCGGTCGAGACCGCGACCGAGCTGCACGCCACCAGTCCAATCACCTTCTCCGAAAGCCGTTTTCCGAAGAATCCATTGATAATCGCGCCAATCAAGGGCGCCAGAACAATCCATTTCAGCATACGGGTATCATCGTTGGGGGGAGAGGGACCACGGGCATCCCGCCCACACTACAATTTGAGCAGGTCCGCTTCGTCTACGTTGAGCGTCTCGCGATTGCGGAAGAGGGAGATGATGATCGCCAGGCCAACGGCCGCTTCCGCCGCCGCGACCGCCATGACGATGAAGACAAAGAGCTGCCCGTTGAGGTCCCCCAGGAACCGGGAGAAGGCAACCAGCGTCAGATTGACCGCGTTGAGCATCAGCTCGACGCACATAAAAAGCACGATGACGTTGCGCTGGATGATCACCCCCACCACGCCAATGGTGAAGAGAACCGCGCTCAATGCCAGATACCAGGATAAGGGGACCATGTGTTCTTCCTTCCTTGCTCGATCTCTTCTCTCAGACGGCGACCTTTTCGTCCGTCGTGTTGGAGCGACCCGCGGCCTCTTCCTCGCCACCCCCGCCGAGTGCCTTCTCGATCCGATCGAAGTCGGATTGACTTCCCCGACGAGCCAGATACATCGCCCCGACAATCGCCATCAGGATCAACACCGAAGTCGCCTCAAAAGGCAGGACGTAGTCGGTGAACATCCCATAGGCAATCGATTCGACCGTGCCAAGGGACTTCGAGGGATCCGCGATCTGGTTCGGATTCGCAATGGCGGGCGCCTCGATGTCGACCAACCGCAGGACCACGGCGATCTCCGCCAGCAAGGCGATGAAGAGCGGCCCAGCGATCCACTTGAGGTACTTCTGACGATCGCCTCGCGACTCCTCCTCGCGGACATTGAGGAGCATGATCACGAAGACGAAGAGCACCATGATCGCGCCCGCGTAGACAATGATCTGAATCGCCGCAATGAACTGCGCGTGAAGGGTCAGGAAGAGCGCGGCCAGGCAGCACAGGACGACGATCAATCCGATCGCGCTATAGATCGGATTGCGCTGCAGAATCACATTGAAGGCGGCAACCACCGCCAATGCCGCCAGGCCAAGAAAGAGAAGATGGATGATTTCCATAGAAGGTCAGCTTCCTCTCTACCGGAGCCTTTGCCTCTCCCGGCAGAGCAACGGTTGAGTCAGAGGAAGAGGATCCCGATGATCGCCGCCAGCACAATGTTGGCCAACGCCACCGGCAGCAGGATTTTCCAGCCAAAATTCATCAGCTGATCGTACCGGAAGCGCGGCAAGGTCCCGCGCAACCAGATGTAGAGAAACAGGAAGAAGAAGACCTTCCCGATAAACCAGATGAAGCCGAGCCAGGGGTAGGTCCCAACGAGCGGCCCCTGCCACCCGCCGAGAAAGACGGTCGCGGCCAGCACCGAAACGGTCGTCATATTGACGTATTCGGCCATGAAGAAGAGCGCGAACTTGAGCGCGCTGTACTCGGTGTGGAACCCGGCGACCAGCTCCGTCTCCGCTTCCGGCAGATCGAATGGCACCCGGTTGGTCTCGGCGATCGCGCTGATCAGGTAGACGCCAAAGGCGATCAGGCCGGCGGGAAAGAGCGCGAGGATGTTCCAGCGGGGAATGAATCCGAACCAGGTGCCTCCCTGGTTTTCGACGATCTTGATCAGGTCGAGAGATCCCGCCGGAATCAGAATGGCCACCAGCGAGAGCGAGAGGGCCAGCTCGTAGCTAATCATCTGCGCGGAGGAGCGCAATCCTCCCAGCAGGCTATATTTTGAGTTGGACGCCCAACCGGCGATGACGATGCCGTAGACGCCAAGGCTGGTCAACGCGAAGACGTAGAGCAGCCCGACGTTGAAGTTGGTGACGTAGAGATTGATCCGTCGCAGATCGAGCGCCCAGTCGTAGCCAAGGGAGTTGCCGAAACTGTTGACGATGTTGCTGAGCGTCTCCCCACCGGGAAGCGGAACCGAGGAAGGACCGAACGGGTAGACGATCAGGACCATCATCGCCGGCACCAGTACCACCACCGGCGCCAGCAGGTAGAGAGCCCGATTGACCGAGAGCGGAATGATGTCTTCCTTGAAGATGAACTTGATCAGGTCCGCGAACGGCTGGAGCAGTCCTTGCCAGCCAACCCGGTTCGGCCCCAGGCGGTTCTGAATGACCGCGAGCACCCGCCGCTCGGCATAGACCATATAGGCGACCGTGATCATGATGAAGACCCAGAAGAGGGCGATCTTGATCAGGGACCCAAGGATGTATGGCAGATCGATCGAATTGAGTACGGATGACATAGAGTTGCTTCGCTTCTGATTCCAGGTCCCTCCGAGCAGCGTGAAACGCCCGGCTCGAAGGGACCCTCCGGATAGCCGATCAGGCCGGGAAGACCATCGGAGTTGGCTTTTCCGCCTCCCCCACCACCGGCAGGGTCGGCTGGATCATCGTCGAGTGGCGCGTAATCGCCGGGTAGCGCTGTCGCATTCGGGAGCCCGCCTTCGCGGTCAGCGGCGCGGTCTCGACCGGCAGCTCCCGGTTGATCCGCGAAACCTCCCGGGCAAGCCGGTCACGCAGGTCGGCTTCGTCGATCGACGCGAGATCCGGCGCCGGGCGCTGGATGCTCGTCGCTCCCTCGTTGGCCAGCCGGTTGTGAGAGAGCCCCTCGTAGCCGGCAACGCGCTCGGCAATCTGCCGGAAGACGTTCTTCAACTGGCCCTGGTAGCCGAAGTCGACCCCCATCAGGCGAGCCAGCTGGTTGACGACCATCCAGTCGGGACGCGCCTGCCCCACCGGGGGAATGGTCCGTCGAACAAACTGGACCTGTGCCCCGTTGTTGACCTGCGTCCCCTGCGCTTCGGCGAAACTGGTCACCGGAAAGACGACGTCGGCGAGGGCCGCGGTCTCGGTGAGGAACATCTCCTGAACGACGAGGAAGTCGAGCCTCTCCAACTGCGCGCGAACGATCGGCGCGTCCCCGTTGGCCTTGAGGAGGACATCCTCCCCCGCGATCAGCAGCCCACGGATGCCGCCGCCCGACGCGTTGAGCATCGTCTGGGCCGACATTCCACCACGCTGGGCACTGGCCAGCCCCATCTGCCAGGCGCCCATGGTGTTGGCATAGCGGACGAGGGGCAGGTAGGAGAACTTGGTCGCGGTACGGACCGGCTCGGCCGCCACCTCGAGCGTCGGGTGCTCGACGATGTAGGTGAAGGGGTTCTCGTTGATCGAGGGCTTGTTGGTCGAATTGGTCGATCGGACCTGCCGTGCCAGGCCGTCGAGATGCGCCTTGCGCGCCGCGTCGGCCACTTCGGCGCTTGGGGTTGCCAGCGCCTTCTCGAGCAATGGCAGCGCTTCGAGCGCCGCCCCGCGCAGCTCGTCGCCAAAGACGACCACGGCACGCTCGCTCTCCAGCAGAACCTTGCGGATCTCGTCGATCTCGGCCGCCGCGACTCCCATCGCCTCGGCGGCATTGGCCACCTGACCCGCGTCGAGCAACGCCTGGATCAGCGCGCCCTCGCTGCCCTCGCGAACCCGCAGCGATTTCGTCGCCTGTCGCTCCAGCCGGGTCGCCATCGAATTGACGACGAGCAGGCGCGCCGCCTTCTGCCGGACCGCCCAGCGAATCGAGAAGGCCGTCAACGGATTCTCCTCGTTCGGATCAGACCCGATGAGGAGGACCGTCTCGGCCTGCTGCAGGTGCTCCTGCGTCGCGATCGTCGGCGTTCCAAAACGGAAGAAGCTGGCCAGATCGATCTCATCCCGGTCCTGGTAGAGGTCGGCGTTCTTCGTCCCGAGGACCTCTTCGGCAAAGCGCCCGAGGGTGAAATGGTCCTCGTTCATCAACCGTCCATTGGCGATGACGCCGAGAGCCTTCCCCCCGTGAGCCTCCTTGATCTCGGTCAGCTTGCTCGCCACCAGCCCGAGGGCCTCGTCCCATGTCGAGGGAACCAGGTAGTCCCCGCGGCGGATCAACGGGCGATCGATCCGCTCGCCGCTGTGGACGAAGTCGATCGTGTAGCGACCCATCGCGCAGAGAAAATCGTGGTTGATCCCACCGGCTGTCCGGCCTCGCCCATCGCGCGCCACCGTCCGGATCAGCTTCTCGCTGCGCGAGCCAGCCAGCATCGAGCACCCGTCCGAGCAGAGATTGCAGACCGTCGGGGTCTGCTTCAGATCCCACGGTCGCGCGACATACTTGTAGGGGACGTGCAGCAGGGTTCCCGTCGGACAGACATCGACGCAGTTGCCGCAGTCGGAGCACTCGACCCAGCCCCCGAAGGAGCTGATCACCGTCGCCGCGCCACGATTGATGGCCGTGATGGCGAACTCGTCCATCCACTCCTCACAGACACGCGTGCATCGCTTGCAGGTGACGCATCGCTGCGGGTCGTTGTAGATGAACGGGGAGATCTGCCGCTCGAGGAAGACCTCCTTGTCGTCGAACTGCGAACGCGTCCGGTCCTCGCCGAACCCGTAGGTCTGGTCCTGCAACTCGCACTCACCCGCCCGATCACAGACCGGGCAATCGACGGGGTGGTTGGCGAGCAGGAACTCGATCATCGAGGCACGCACCTCCTCGATCTCTTTGGAGTCGGTCGTCACCACCATCCCTTCGCTGACCGGCATCGTACAGGCCGTCTGCAGCTTCGGAATCCGGGGGTTGTCGACCCGCACCACGCACATGCGACACGAGGCCTGCGGCGTCAATCCGCGAAAGTGGCAGAATCGTGGGAGGTAGATCCCATTCATCTCGCACGCCTCGATCAACAGCTCACCTTTCGGCGCGACCACTTCCTGCCCATTGATGGTTAGTTTGACTGTTTCCATATCACAAACTCAAAATCACAAACCCAAATCATCCGAGCTGTCTTCGCCGCTCTCCCTAAAAGGGTCGGCAGATCGACAAAGGAAAGAGAGGTGAAACTGACTGCCCTGACTTCCCCCCCCGTGGGCACACGCAGGGGCGGCCGGAGGTCGACCGGCCCGCTAATCGGCCGCCTGCGTGATCTGGACCAGCGTGTGCTTGATCCGCCGGTGGAAATCGTCCGGAAACTTCTTGATCGCCGACTGGACCGGCATCGCCGCAGCGTCGCCCAGCGCACAGAAGCTCTTGCCGAGGATCTTGTCGGCAAGATCGTAGAGCAACTCGACATCTCCCGGGCGCCCCTCGTAGCGGTGCATCCGATCGAAGACATTGAAGAGCCAGCGTGTCCCCTCCCGGCAGGGGGTGCACCAGCCGCAGGACTCATGCTTGTAGAAGTGGGTGATGTTGCGGGTCGTCTCGAAGATGTCGGTCGTCTCGTCCATGACGATGACGCCGCCGGAGCCGAGCATCGAACCGACCGCCGCGACCGATTCGTAGTCCATATTGACCCGCTCGACCTCCTCGGCCGTGATGATCGGGACCGACGACCCTCCCGGAATGACCGCCTTCAACTTCCGTCCGCCGGGAATGCCGCCGCAGTTCTCATTGATCAGCTGGCTCATCGGAAGGCCCATCGGAACTTCGTAGTTTCCGGGTCGGGCGACGTGGCCACTGACCGTGAAGAGCTTGGTCCCACCGCTCTTCTCCGTCCCGAGCTGACGGTACCAGTCGCCGCCCTTGAGGATGATGTGCGGGACCACGGCCAGGGTCTCGACGTTGTTGACCACCGTCGGCCCCCCGTAGAGCCCGACCACCGCGGGAAACGGCGGCTTGAGCCGCGGGTGCCCCCGCTTGCCTTCGAGCGATTCGAGCAGCGCCGTCTCCTCCCCGCAGATGTAGGCGCCAGCCCCCGGGTGGACGTACATGTCGTGGTCAAACCCCGACCCCAGAATGTTCTTGCCAAGGTAGCCCTTGGCGTAGGCCTGGGCGACGGCCTTCTCGAGAATCTCCTTGATATACCAGTACTCTCCCCGGATGTAGATGTAGGAGGTGTTCGATCCGAGCGAGAAGGCGGTGATGATCATCCCCTCGATCAACTGGTGAGGGTCGTACCGCATCAGGTCGCGATCTTTTCCGGTTCCAGGCTCCGACTCGTCTGCGTTGCAGACGACATACTTCGGTCGCTTCGACTCCTTCGGTACGAAACTCCACTTCATACCCGTCGGAAAGCCAGCGCCCCCGCGGCCACGCAGCGCGGACTTCTTGACCTCGTCGATCACCTGGTCCGGAGAGAACTCACGTAACGCCTTGGGGAGCGCCTGATACCCCCCCGTCTGCTCGTAGACGGCGATGTCACAGGCACCGCCTTTCAGATGGAATCTCGATGTCAGAACTTGCGTCATATCCCCTCTTCTTTGGTCTTCTCTGACCTTCTGCCGTCGTCTTCCGCGACTCTCTGCCCACTCTCGAAGGCTGTCCCCGGGTGAGAGGGCATTGATGAGGTCGTCGATGGTCGACTGGGTACCATACTCCCCCCCTCACTGGTGGAACAGGCTAGGACAGAGTCTGCAGCAGCTCATCGACCGTCTCCGTCGTCACCCGCTCGTGGTAGGTGAAGTTGACCTGCAGGCAGGGAGCGAGATCACAGTACCCGAGGCACTCGACCTCTTGCAGGGTAAACTTCCCGTCCGCCGTCGTCTCCCCCACCTCGACGCCGAGGCGCTGACTGATGTGCTCCGTGATCTTCTCGGCGCCGAGCAGCATGCAGGAGAGCGTACGGCAGACCTGCAGCTTGTGCCGACCGATCGGCTGGCGGGAGTACATCGTATAGAAGGTGACGACCTCCTCGACTTCATTGACCCGCATGTCCAACCGGTCGGCGATGTACTGGACGTCCTCGTCTGTCACATAGCCGTGCTCTTCCTGTGCCAGGTAGAGGGCGGGCAGCACCGCCGAGCGCTTGACCGGGTAGTGGGAGATGATCTCGTCTAGCTTGGTTTCGTTGGCTTCACTGAACATAGCGCTGAATGGTTCGAAATCTGATCGAAAAGGGCCGACCGGTCGTCGCGAAGCAGGGAGCCGCCGATCAACGGTCGACGTCCCCGAGGACAATATCGATACTGCCGATGACCGCCACGACGTCGGCCAGGAGGGACCCTTCGACCATCGCCGGAAGGGCCGATAAGTTGACATAGGATGGAGCGCGAACGCGCACCCGGTAAGGCCGCTCGGTTCCGTCGCTGACGACGTAGAAGCCGATCTCTCCCCGCGCCGATTCGATCGTCTGGTAGACCTCGCCGATCGGGACCGTAAACCCTTCCGAAGCGAGCAGGAAGTGATGGATCATCACATCGATGTGCTGCTTCATCAATTCCCTGGTCGGGAGCTTGAGCTTCGGATGGTTGGCCATAAACTCGCCCGGCTGTCGCAAACGCTCCACCGCCTGGCGGCAGATCTTCCAACTCTCCGCGAACTCGTCCATCCGTACCAGGTAGCGCGACCAGACGTCGCCGTCATGGTAGACGGGAACATCGAAGTCATACTTGTCATAACCCGAATACGGCTCGGCTTTGCGAATATCCCAGTTGACGCCGCTGCCGCGAATGGTCGGACCGGAGAGTCC